>RFMI01000051.1 GCA_009927815.1 Betaproteobacteria bacterium
TTCTGGTAGCTAATGCCGTTCTTGGCGAGGAACTCCTTGGCCACGTCGCAGGTGCTGGTGAACTTGACTGTGCCGGTGGGATTGAACTGCAGCGAGCACTGTGCCGGGTCGGCTGACACGGTCACCGGGCTCTTGGTCTGCGCGTCGGCCAGTGCCGGGTTGGCGGCGTGCATCAGCGCCCCGAACAGCGGGAAGTAGGTCAGCGCGGCGATCAGGCAGCCGGTCAGGATGATCTGCTTGCGGCCGATCTTGTCGGAGAGCCAGCCGAAGAAGACGAAGAACGGCGTGGCGAGAATCAGCGAAGTCGCCACCATGATGTTGGCGGTTGGGCTGTCGACTTTGGCCATCTTTTCGAGGAAGAACAGCGCATAGAACTGGCCGGTGTACCAGACCACGCCTTGGCCGGCGGCGGCGCCAAACAGCGCGATCAGCACCACCTTGAGATTGCGCCACTCGCCGAAGGACTCGCCGAGCGGGTTCTTGGAGCTCTTGCCCTCAGCCTTCATGCGCTGGAATACCGGCGATTCGGAGAGCTGCAGGCGGATCCACAGCGAGACCAGCAACAGCAGCACTGAGACTAGGTAAGGCACGCGCCAGCCCCAGTCCTTGAAGGCGTCCTCACCCAGATACGTCCGGGTGCCAAGGATCACCAGCAGCGCGAGCATGAGCCCGCCAGTCGCCGTGGTCTGAATGAAGCTGGTGTAGAAGCCGCGCTTGCCGTCCGGGGCGTGCTCGGCCACATAGGTGGCGGCGCCGCCGTATTCCCCGCCCAGCGCCAAGCCTTGCAGCAGGCGCAGGCTAATGAGGATGACTGGCGCTGCGATGCCGATGCTGTGATACCCGGGCAGCAGGCCGACCAAGAAGGTCGACACACCCATGATGAGGATGGTGATGAGGAAGGTGTGCTTGCGGCCGACCAGGTCACCCAGACGACCGAAGACGATGGCACCGAAGGGGCGCACTGCAAAACCGGCCGCAAAAGCGAGCAGCGTGAAGATGGTCTTGGTCGACGCGTCCAGCGGACTGAAGAACTGGTCGCCGATAATGGCGGCCATGACGCCGAAGAGGTAGAAGTCGTACCACTCGAAGACCGTCCCCAGTGCCGAGGCGAAGATGACTTTTTTCTCTTCGCCGCTCATCGGCCGATGCTGCGCCATGATTCCTCCGTTCCTGTCGTTGTCGTCGTGGGCCCCGGACCAATAGCCATAGTCAGGACAGGGGCATTGTGCGGGAATGGGATGGACGGCGTCCAGTCGGTGGCAGCGCGGCCGGAGCGCCACTTTCGCCGATTCGGCCCCTTTCAGCGATTCGCCAGGATGTGCTGTGGCGGGCCCCAGCCGAACGTCAGACGTTGAACAGGAAGTTCATCACGTCGCCGTCCTTGACGACGTAGTCCTTGCCTTCGGCGCGCATCTTGCCGGCCTCCTTGGCGCCCTGCTCACCACCGTGCGCGACGAAGTCCTCAAAGCCGATCGTCTGGGCGCGGATGAAGCCCTTTTCGAAGTCGGTGTGGATGACGCCCGCTGCTTGCGGCCCGGTGTCGCCCTTGTGGATGGTCCACGCGCGCACCTCTTTCACGCCAGCGGTGAAGTAGGTCTGCAGGCCTAGCAGGTCGTAGCCGGCGCGGATCAGGCGGTTCAGGCCTGGTTCCTCGAGACCGATCAGCGAGGAAGCCAGCCGGTCGCGTCGTCCAGGTCAGCCAGTTCGGCTTCGAGTTTGGCGCACAGCGCCACCACCGGCGCGTCTCCTTGGCCGCGTGCTCGCGCAGGCGGTCGAGGAAGGGATTGTTGTCAAAACCGCCCTCGTCGACATTGCCGACGTACATCGCCGGCTTGATGGTCATCAGGCACAGCGGCTTGATCAGCGCCTTCTCATCATCGGAGAGGGCCATGGTGCGTGCCGGCCTGCCTTCGTTGAGGTGCGGCAGCAGCTTGTCCAGCACGGCGACCAGCTTCTGCGCGTCTTTGTCGCCGCTCTTGGCTTTTTTGCCATCACGGGCGATGGCCTTCTCGACGCTTGCCAGATCGGCCAGCGCGAGTTCGGTGACGATGGTCTCGATGTCGGCGATGGGGTCGACGCGGCCGTTCACGTGCACCACGTTGGCGTCCTCGAAGCAGCGCACCACGTTGACGATGGCGTCGGTCTCGCGGATGTTGGCGAGGAACTGGTTGCCCAAGCCTTCGCCCTTGCTGGCGCCCGCCACCAGGCCGGCGATGTCGACGAACTCGACGATGGCCGGCTGGATCTTCTGCGGCTTGACGATCTCCGCCAGTCGGTCGAGACGCGGGTCCGGCACCTCGACGATGCCGACATTCGGCTCGATGGTGCAGAACGGATAGTTCTCGGCGGCGATGCCGGCTTTGGTCAGGGCGTTGAACAGAGTCGACTTACCAACATTGGGCAGGCCGACGATGCCGCATTTGAGACTCATGGGGACTCCTTTGGGGTGTGCAATTGCATCATGGCCTTGTCGAATTCGCCGCGGGCGACCTCGGGCCATCGGGCCAGTGCGTCATGCATGGCCGATTCGATGGCATCTTCCTCGGTGCGTGGCGGGCGGTCCAGCACAAAGCCGCTGACCTTGTCGCGGTCGCCGGGGTGGCCGATGCCCAGGCGCAGCCGCCAGTAATCGCGGCCGAGTTGTGCGTCGATGTCCTTAAGGCCGTTGTGGCCGCCGTGGCCGCCGCCCTGCTTGAAGCGTGCGGTACCCGGCGGGAGGTCAAGCTCGTCATGGACCACCAGCACCTCGGCCGGGCTGATCTTGTAGAACCGCGCCAGCGCGCCCACGGCTTGGCCGCTCCGGTTCATGAAGGTGTCGGGTTTGAGCAGCCAGAGTTCACCGTTGGAGCCACGCACTTTTGCCACCTGGCCGAAGAACTTGGTCTCGCCGGACCATTGCCCCCCGAGTTGGGCGGCCAGCCGATCGACCCACCAGAACCCAGCGTTGTGGCGGGTGGCCGCGTACTCGCGGCCGGGGTTGCCGAGGCCAGCGACCAGACGGGGCGGAGTGGGCATGGGGCGGGCTGTCACGGCAAACAAAAAGCCCGTCAGGGACGGGCTTTTCGTCCGGCCATAGTGACCGCTTACTCGGCGGCCGCTTCGCCGGCGTCACTGCCACCGCGCGGGGCAGTGCACAGCACGAGAACGGCGTTGTCGCCGTGGCGCAGGGCGGTGCTCTCGACGCCTTCGGGCAGCTTGAGGTCGGCGATGTGAACCGACTGACCCGCGTTCAGGCCGCTCAAGTCGACCTCGATGAACTCCGGCAGCTTCTCGGGCAGGCAGGCCAAGTCGATTTCGTTGGCGACGTGGCTGATCTTGCCGCCTTGCAGCTTGACGCCCGGGCCCAGGTCTTCGCCGACGAAGTGCAGCGGCACCTTGACGTGGATTTTTTCGCCGGCAGCAACGCGCTGGAAGTCGATGTGCAGGACTTGTTGGCGAAACGGATGCATCTGGTAGTCGCGGAGGAGCACTGGCTCCTTCTTGCCCTCGAGCGAGAGGGTCAGCACCGAGGCGTGGAAGGCCTCTTCTTGCAGCGCGTAATACAGCGCGTTGTGGTCGAGCTCGATGGCAACGGCGTCTGCGTGAGCGCCGTAAACGATGCCGGGGACCCGGCCCGAACGACGCAGGCGGCGGCTCGCTCCGGTGCCCTGGGTCGTACGGTTGTAAGCGATGAATTCGATGGTCATTTCAATCTCCGATACTGCGTTTCAACTACAAACCCGGCCGCGACCAGCCGGGGGCTTTGCCCTTTCGGGCCTATCAGTCAGTGCGCTGGCGTTAATCGATAAACAGCGAGCTGACGGAATCTTCGTTGCTGATGCGGCGGATGGTCTCGGCCAGCAGGTCGGCCACCGACAGCTGCGTGATGCGATCGCAGGCGGCCGCGGCAGTCGAGAGCGGGATGGTGTCCGTGACCACCAGTTGGTCGATGTGCGAGCGGCTGATGCGCTCCACCGCCGGGCCTGACAGCACCGGATGAGTGGCATAGGCGAGCACCTTGGCGGCACCGCGCTCCTTGAGCGCAGCAGCGGCCTGACACAAGGTGTTGGCGGTGTCGACCATGTCGTCCATGATCACGCAGGTGCGGCCTTCGATCTCGCCGATGATGTTCATCACCTCGGCGACATTCGGTCGCGGACGGCGCTTGTCGAGAATCGCGAGATCGCAGTGCAGTTGCTTGGCCACGGCGCGGGCGCGCACCACGCCACCAATGTCCGGCGACACGACGATGAGGTTCGGATGATTCTGCGCTTCCAGATGCTTGATCAGGATGGGCGTGGCGTAGATGTTGTCGACCGGGATGTCGAAAAAACCCTGGATCTGGTCGGAGTGCAGGTCCATGGTCAGCAAACGGTCGACGCCGGCGCTGGACAGCATGTTGGCGACCAGCCGCGCCGAGATGGCGACCCGCGCTGAGCGTGGACGGCGGTCTTGCCGCGCGTAACCGAAATACGGCACGGCGGCAGTGATGCGTCCGGCCGAGGCGCGTCGCAGCGCGTCGACCATGATCATCATCTCCATCAGGTTGTCGTTGGTTGGCGCGCAGGTCGACTGCAGCACAAACACATCCTTGCCGCGGACGTTCTCGAGCAACTCGACGGTCACCTCACCGTCGGAGAATCGACCGACGTGAGCACGCCCCAGCGGAATGCCGAGGTTCTGAGTGACAGCAGTAGCCAATTGCGGGTTGGCATTGCCGGCAAACACCATCAAGGATTCGAATGACACGCTGCGGACCTCCGCGGGTTTGAGCAGACGGGGGCTGCTCAAACCTCAGTGATGGCTGGGGAGGTAGGGATCGAACCTACGAATGCCGGAATCAAAATCCGGTGCCTTACCACTTGGCGACTCCCCAGTGTTTGGGTGCGGGCTAACTTGCCCAGTCGTACAGCGGATGAACGTCCAACCCCTGTGCGACGAAACCTTTGTGAAGCGGACGGGCCAACTGCAACACCCGATCGGCTTCAACAGCGCTACCAAATCCGGCGAAAACGCTCGAGCCTGATCCGGACATTCGCGCTTCGCCATGCTGCGACAACCAGTCGAGACACTCGCCAATCTGCGGTTCCAGACGGCAGGCTACAGGCTGCAAGTCGTTACCGGACTGGCCCTCGAAAAAGGCGCGTATTGTGATGGGCGCGTGGTCCCGTGTCAATTCCGCAGCGCCGAAAACCGCGGCTGTCGCCACGCCGCGTGGGGGCGTCAGCACGACATACCACGACGGTGGCAGATCGACCGCCTGCAGGGCTTCGCCGACTCCCTCGGCCCAGGCGTTACGCCCGAATACGAAGACCGGCACGTCAGCACCGAGTGGCAGCGCCAACTCAAGTAGCTTTGCGCGAGGCCAAGCGAGTTGCCACAAACGGTTCAGACCCAGCAGAACGGTGGCGGCATCGGAACTGCCACCCCCCAGCCCGCCACCCATCGGCACGCGTTTGCTCAGGCCGATTTCGACTCCGAGGCGGCTGCCGCTGGCCGCCTGCAGGGCGCGCGCCGCCCGGACCGTCAGGTCAGCTTCAGGGTCGACGCCGGGCAACGGGTCGCGGCGGACGATCCGCCCGTCGTCGCGCAGCGTCAGGTGGACGGTGTCGCCGAAATCGAGCAGCCGAAACAGCGTCTGCAGCGTGTGATAGCCGTCGTCACGCCGTCCGGTGACGTGCAGAAACAGGTTGAGCTTGGCTGGTGCTGGTAGATCGAGCGTCGCGCTCATGGCGAGTCAGTCCACTGGTCGATCAACACGCGCAGATGCAGCGAGCCCGAGCCCTTGCCACGGCATGGCTCGGCAGTGCATTCAACGTCGAGACGCGCCGGTCGGCCAAGTGCATCGCGACCGTCGAACTGCACGGTCCAGCCGTCTTGCTGCAGCCCGTCGCGATCGCTCATCGCGGCAAAGTCGCCAGGGGCGGCGCGGCCGTTGATCCACCACGGCAATTGTTGCAAGGGCAGGCTCCAGCCGAGGCCCCGTCGAACCAAGGCATCGAGACTATCGGCCGAATAGCTGTGACCTTCCGCAGTGGTCAGTCGGGCGCCCTCGGCACCTGATTCGATCGACGCCAGCGCTTGCCCCAGGGGCGTGGTCATGAGGATGCGGGTGCGCTCGTTGTGCGACCAGCGCAGTTGGCTACTCAGGCGTCGCTGGCCGTCGCTGGCCAGCAAGCGCGCGTTGATCTCGAAACGTGGCGCTGTTTGCACCGGAGCCAGGGCCTTGGGTTGCGGAAGACTGGCACAGCCAGCCAGCGCTGCGCAGATGCCGAGCAACGCGCTACCGCGCTCAACGCCTCGCCACACGACGTCCGCGCCCAGTGCTCAGGGGAGCAGACGTGTTTGCACCGCCTGCAGCACGCTATTGCCGGGGTTCTTGCGCAAGCCCTTACTGATCAGGTCGCCAGCCTCGGTGCGCTTGTCGCGCTTGACCAGGACTTCGGCCAGATGGGCCACCACCTCCGGGTCGTCCTTGAGCGCCATCGCCCTGCGCAGGGACACTTCGGCGTCCTCGAATTCGCCCAAGCGGTATTGCACCCAGCCCAGGCTGTCGATGATGAAGGGATCATCCGGAGAGAGTTGCAGCGCCTGTTCGATGTAGCCGCGTGCTTCCAGCAGGCGCACGTTGCGGTCAGCCAGGCTGAAGCCGAGCGCGTTGTAGGCGTGGGCATGGTCTGGCTTGAGTTCGATCACTTTGCGCAGGCTGGTTTCGACGACCTCGATCATGTCGAGTCGCTCGGCGGCCATGCCGTGGTCGTACCACAGGTCGGCGACCCCGGCGTACTCGCGGGTGGCGGCGTCCAGCACGTCGAATGCGCCGCGGTCGTCGCCTGATTCGCGCAGCAATTGGGCTTCGGCGAGAATCACCTGCACCTGTTCCAGCGGCGAATCGGTGCGAAGGGCGTGCAGACGTTCCCGCGCCGCCGCAAGTCCGCTCTGCTTCATCACCACGCGGGCAGCACTGACCTGTGCCGGCATGAACGATGCGGTGCCGGGGCGGACCGACTCGAACCACTTGAGCGCTGCACTGGCGTTGCCGCGCTCGGCTTCGATTTGGCCGAGCATCATCACGACCGCATCTTTTTCGGCGTAATCGGTGTTGAGGGCCTGCTGGAGGAACTGCGCGGCGGTGTCGGCGTCGCCAGCCTGACTGGCCAGCGCGCCGACGGTCACGCCGATCTCGCCGTCGTTGGGAAACTGGGCGGCGAGTCGCTTGAACTCCGTCAGTGCCTTGGGGTACTGGCCGCCAGCGACCAGCGCGCGGGCGTGCGCCAGTGCGATCGGCTTGGATTGCGGCAAGCGCTTGCGAGCGTCTTCCAGCAGGCGCAGACCCGCGGCCGGGTCACGGGTGCCCATGACTTGTGCGCTAAACAGGACTGGCGCTTCCCAGTCACGGCGCTGCTCCGACGCGGTCTGGGCGCGCTTGAGGGCGGTGTCGACGTCACCAGCATTGAACGCAATCTGCGCGACCACGAGATTGGCTTCGGGCATCGCAGCGTACGGCGCGGTGAGGCGCGTCACCATCGCCAGTGCGGCAGTTCGATCGCTGGCGCGAGTCAGCATCGAGCCGATCTGTAACAGGGCGGCGCCAGTCTTTGGGCCTTGGTCGGTGAGCAGGCGCGCCAGTACCGGTTCGGCGCGGTCAAACTCGCCAGCTGACACCAGGATCGACGCATGGGTCTGCGCGGCCTGCCGTCGCCGGGATCGGTTTCCATCCAGATCTGGCTCGAGCGGAGTGCCTGATCACCGTTCTGCGCGAACATCGCGGCTTCGGTCGCACGACGAGCTACGCGCGGGTCGCGGGTGTTGCGGGCGAGATCGGCATAGGCTTCGGAAGCGAGCCCGATCTCACCCCGCTGACCGGCCACTTCGGCGACCAGTAACTTGAACAGGATGTCGCGGGTCAGCTCCTGCTTCGGCAGCTCGACTGCTGCAACAGCGGGTGCGGCCGGCTTGGCCTGCTGTGCGGTTGCCATAGCTTGAGGGCGGGGGCCGCCGGGGGCTGCGCAAGCGCTCAACAGCATGGCGAGCAGGGGCGTGGCGGCGATCAGGTAAAACCGTGTCATGTTGTGTAACCCAGAGTTCGTGACGCTTAGGACTGGACCCGCCCCCATTGGTTCGCCCGGGTTCGACGTCCCGCCCATCGATTGCCTAGTCCGCGAGGATACGCGAATGCCGGTCGCCCACTGCAGCGGCGGCGTAAGGCTTGGAGAAGCGTCGAGGTCGGTGCTACACTTGCGGCCGTTTCGACGACAGGCGCGTAGCTCAGTTGGTTAGAGCACCACCTTGACATGGTGGGGGTCGTTGGTTCGAATCCAATCGCGCCTACCAAACATCGTTACCCAGCACCGTGCGCGGCCCGTCCGCGCATTTGCGTTTCTGGGGCTGTTCACGGAGTCCGATTTCGCATGGTTAGCATCACCCTGCCCGACGGTTCGCAACGCAATTTCGACGGTCCGGTCACTGTGGCCGAGGTGGCAGCCAGCATCGGCGCGGGCCTGGCCAAAGCAGCGCTGGCGGGCAAGGTTGACGGCCAGCTGGTCGACACCAGCCATCGCATCGATCGCGACGTCGGCCTCGCCATCGTCACCGCCAAGGATGACGACGCCCTTGAGCTGGTGCGCCATGACGCCGCCCACATCATGGCGCAGGCGGTGCAGGAGCTCTATCCCGGCACGCAGGTGACCATCGGCCCGGCGATTGAAGACGGCTTCTACTACGACTTCGCCCGCAGCGAGCCCTTCACTCCAGACGATCTGACGCGCATCGAGGCGCGCATGACCGAGATCGTGCAGCGTGACCTGCCGATCGTGCGCGAGGTCTGGAGCCGCGATCAGGCACGCGAGACCTTTGCCGCCATTGGCGAGAAGTACAAGGTCGAGATCATCGAAGACATCATCAAGCCGGGCGAGGAACTCTCCGTCTACCGGCAGGGCGAGTGGTTCGACGTCTGCCGTGGCCCGCATTTGCCGTCCACCGGCAAGTTGCCCAAAGCGTTCAAGCTGATGAAGCTGGCTGGCGCCTATTGGCGCGGTGACCACCGCAACGCCATGCTCCAGCGTATTTATGGCACTGCGTGGCTGCGTAAAGAAGATCTCGACGCCCACTTGCATCGGCTCGAAGAGGCTGAAAAGCGTGACCACCGCAGGCTTGGTCGCGCATTGCACCTGTTCCATATGCAGGACGAAGCGCCCGGCATGGTGTTTTGGCACCCCAAGGGCTGGACGCTGTGGCAGCAGGTTGAGCAGTACATGCGCGCCAAGTTCGTCGAGTGGGGCTACCAGGAGGTGCGCACGCCGACGGTGATGGACCGCGCCCTGTGGGAGCGGTCGGGCCACTGGGAGAACTACCGCGACAATATGTTCACCACGGCCTCCGAGAACCGCGACTACGCGGTCAAGCCGATGAACTGCCCCGGCCACGTGCAAATCTTCAACAGTGGCCTGCACAGCTACCGCGACCTGCCGCTGCGCCTGGCCGAGTTCGGCTCCTGCCATCGCAACGAGCCCTCCGGCGCGCTGCACGGCCTGATGCGCGTGCGCGCATTCACCCAGGACGACGCGCACATTTTCTGTCGCGAAGACCAAGTCGAGGCCGAGGTCGCCGACTTCATTCGCATGCTGCAGGCGGTGTACGCCGACTTCGGCTTCGAGGACGTGCTGGTCAAGTTGTCGACCCGCCCGGAGAAGCGCGTTGGCACCGACGACACTTGGGATCGCGCCGAGGCCGCTTTGGACGCCGCTCTGCGCGCCAATGGCCTGGCCTTCGACCTGCAACCGGGCGAAGGCGCCTTCTACGGCCCCAAGATCGAGTTCACGCTCAAGGACTCGCTGGGGCGCCTGTGGCAGTGCGGTACCATCCAGCTCGATTTCAACTTGCCGGAGCGCCTCGACGCCGAATTTGTCGACGAGGACAACACCCGCAAGCGCCCGGTGATGCTCCACCGCGCCATCGTCGGCAGCATGGAGCGCTTCCTTGGCATTCTCATCGAACACTACGCTGGCGCCTTCCCGACCTGGCTCGCGCCGGTGCAGGTGGCGGTGCTGAATATCTCCGAAAACCAGTCGTCTTATGCCTCTGAAGTGGCCAGCCAGTTGAAAGCAAAAGGCTTTCGTGTCGAGTTGGACTTGAGAAACGAGAAGATCGGCTATAAAATCCGCGAACACAGCCTGCAAAAGCTGCCATTCATGGCGGTTGTGGGTGACAAAGAGATGGCGTCGCAAACGGTTGCCGTTCGGGGTCGTGGCGGTGCGGACCTGGGTTCGATGGGCCTGCAAGGGCTGGTTGAACTGCTGCAAAAAGAGTCCGCTCAGCGCACCTAGAGCGGCATCGACTTTTTAGGAGACCGAAAACATCGCGCAAGAAAAAGATATGCGTATCAACGGTGAGATCATGGCGCGCGAAGTGCGCTTGGTCGGCGTTGATCAGGAGCCGCTAGGCATCGTGTCGTTGGATGTCGCCATGCGGATGGCGGAAGAAGCCGAGACCGACCTGGTCGAAATCGCCCCGACGGCCCAGCCGCCGGTCTGCCGCCTGATGGATTTCGGCAAGTTTAAGTATCACGAGAGCAAACGCCGTCACGAGGCCAAGCTCAAACAGAAGCAAGTGCAGGTCAAGGAAGTTAAATTCCGGCCCGGCACCGATGAAGGCGATTACCAGATCAAGCTGCGCAATTTGCTGCGCTTCCTTGAAGAAGGTGACAAAGCGAAAGTGACCCTGCGGTTCCGGGGTCGCGAGATGGCGCACCAGGAATTCGGTGTGCGTCTGCTGGAGCGGGTCCGCGACGATCTCAACGAGATTGGTGTGGTTGAGCAGTTCCCGAAGTTGGAAGGCCGCCAGATGGTGATGGTGGTCGCGCCGAAGCGGAAGTGAGCTTCGGCCGGCGTCGCCGCGAGGCGTCGCCAAAACAGGGCGCGAGCCCTGAACAAGGCGTGTCCGGGTCTGCAAGTGTCGCCAGACCACCCGGCGCGGTTTAAAACAGATGGGCCTCAAGGCCCGAAGGAGCATTCATGCCCAAGATGAAGACCAAGAGCAGTGCGAAGAAGCGCTTTCGCACGCTTGGCAGCGGCGCCGTCAAGCGCAGCCAAGCTTTTTTGCGCCACATCCTGACCAAGAAGGCGACCAAGCGTAAGCGTCAGCTGCGCGGCACCTCCCTGGTTCATGACACCAACATCAAGAGCGTGCGTGCCATGCTCCCCTACGCGTAAGGAGATCACGACATGCCTCGCGTCAAACGTGGTGTGACCGCCCGCGCGCGTCACAAAAAAGTACTGGACCTGGCCAAGGGTTACCGCGGCCGTCGCAAAAACGTCTACCGCATCGCCAAACAGGCGGTGATGAAGGCTGGCCAATACGCCTACCGCGACCGTCGTCAACGCAAGCGCCAGTTCCGCGCCCTGTGGATCGCCCGTATCAACGCGGCTTCGCGTGAGTGCGGCCTGAGCTACTCGGTGTTCATGAACGGCTTGAAGAAGGCATCGATCGACATCGACCGCAAGGTTCTCGCCGATCTGGCAGTGTTCGACAAGGTTGCGTTCGCCAAGATCGCCGATCAAGCGCGCGCCGCTTTGCCGCAGTAAGCCAGCAAGCAGAAGAAGGGGGCTCGCGCCCCCTTTTTTTGTGCCTGGCCGTTTTTGCCCCGCTTACGCTTCACCGAACGTCCTGTCGTTGCGCACCGCGCGGCGACGTTTTTCGAGCCCAGACCTGCCGCCGCGATGGATCCTCTTGATTCTCTGCTAGACGAAGCCGCAGCCCGTTTTGCCGCGGCTGACACTCCCGACGCTCTGGAGCAGGCCAAGGCCGCCTATTTGGGGAAACAGGGCCTGATCACCGAGCGCATGAAAATGCTCGGCGGCATGGACCCCGAGACACGCAAAGCCGAGGGCGCGCGCATCAACCGCGTCAAGACCGCGGTCGAGGACGCTCTCAATGCCCGTCGCGAGGCGCTGCGCGAAGCACAACTGGCGCAGCAGCTGGCGGCCGAGGCTTTGGATGTCACGCTGCCTGGGCGCGGTCACGGCCTGGGTGGTTGGCACCCCGTCAGCCGCGTGCGTGAGCGCATCTGCGAGCTGTTTGCCGGAATCGGCTTTGTGGTCGCCGACGGCCCCGAGATCGAGACCGACTTCTACAACTTCACCGCGCTCAACACGCCGGACGACCATCCGGCGCGGTCGATGCACGACACTTTTTACATTGCCGGCACCGACCGCCTGCTGCGCACTCACACCAGCCCGATTCAGGTGCGCTACATGGAGGCCAATCCGCCGCCGCTGCGCATCATCGCGCCCGGTCGGGTGTACCGGGTCGACTCAGACGCCACCCATTCGCCGATGTTCCATCAGGTCGAGGGCTTGTGGATCGACCGTGATGTGAGCTTTGCCGACCTCAAGGGCGTGGTGACGCATTTCCTGCAGCAGTTTTTCGAGCGTGAGGATCTGCAGGTGCGATTTCGACCGAGCTTCTTCCCGTTCACTGAGCCCTCGGCCGAGATCGACATGGCCTGGGGCGACCGCTGGCTTGAGATTGGCGGCTGCGGCATGGTGCATCCGAACGTGCTGCGCCACGTCAACATTGACCCCGAGGCGTTCCGCGGCTTTGCCTTTGGCTTTGGCATCGACCGCCTGGCGATGTTGCGCTACGGCGTGAACGACCTGCGCCTGTTCTACGAGAACGACCTGCGCTTTTTGCGTCAGTTCGTCTGAGGGATTGACATGAGATTCTCCGAATCCTGGCTGCGCACCTGGGTCTCGCCCGATCTCGGCACTGCGGCGCTGGGCGATCTGTTGACCATGGCCGGGCTCGAGGTCGAGTCGCTCGAACCCGCCGCGCCGCCCTTCAGCGGCGTGGTGGTGGGCGAGATCGTCGCGATCGCGCCCCATCCAGATGCCGACCGTCTGCGGGTGTGTCAGGTCGCGTGTGGCGGCGACAAGCCGCTGACCATCGTCTGCGGCGCGCCGAACGCCGCGCTGGGACTCAAGGCGCCGCTGGCGGTGGTGGGCGCCAAGCTGCCCGGTGCGCTGGATATTGGCAAGGCGAAGATGCGCGGCGTCGAGAGCTTTGGCATGTTGTGCTCGGCCAAAGAGCTGGGCATTTCGACGGAGGCCTCGGGGCTGCTGGAGCTGCCGGCCGACGCGCCGGTCGGCGCTGACCTGCGGCAGTACCTCGACCTGGCCGACAGCGTGTTTGAGCTCAAGCTCACCCCCAACCGCGGCGACTGCCTGAGCATCGCCGGGCTGGCGCGCGAGGTGGCGGCCTTGTCAGGGGCGCGAGTGGAGGCGATGCCGGTATCCGATATCGAGTCGCAGCACACCGAGGCGCGTGGCGTAAGCGTGGCCGCAACCGGCGACTGCCCGGTCTATCTGGGGCGTGTGTTCACCGACGTGAACGCCGCCGCGGCCACGCCGCCGTGGATGCGTCGCCGCATCGAGCGCGCGGGCTTGCGCTGCGTCTCGGTGGTCGTCGACATCACCAACTATGTGATGCTCGAGCTGGGCCAGCCGCTGCACGCGTTTGACGACGCCCGGCTGAGTGGTGACATCGATGTCGGCGCGCCACCGCTGGCGAAACGCTGACGCTGCTTAACGATGCCGAGGTGGCGCTGGATGCTGACTATCTGGTGATCGCCGACGCCAAGGGGGCGCAGGCGGTTGCCGGCGTAATGGGGGGGGCGCAGTCGGCGGTGACCGAGGGCACTCGCAGTATCTTTTTGGAGAGCGCGCATTTCGTCCCGGGCGTGATCGCAGGTCGGGCGCGGCGTCTGAACGTTAGCAGCGATGCTGCCCACCGTTTCGAGCGCGGCGTCGATCCGACCTTGCCAGACCGCGCGATGGCGCGCGCCAGCCAGTTGCTGGCCGACTTGTGCGGGGCCAAGCCAGGGCCGATCAGTGCGGCCCGCGCAGCCTTGCCAGCCAAATCGGCGATTCGCCTGCGCGAGTCGCGGGCGACGGCCGTTATCGGTCTCGATCTGGGTAGCAAGACCATCACCGGGATTCTGGATCGGCTCGGTCTTGCGCATCAAAAGAACGGCGATGCCTGGACGGTGACCGTGCCGCCGCACCGCTTCGACCTCACGCTCGAAGAAGACCTCATCGAGGAGTTGGTGCGAGTGCACGGCTACCATGCGGTGCCGGTGAGGGCGCCGGTCGGCAACCTGAACCTGGTGCCACGCAGCGAGGCTTCACTTGCCCCGCTCGGGCACGCGGTCCGGTTGGCGTTGCGGGAGTATCTCGAGGTCATCACCTACGCCTTCATCGACGAGGCCGACGAGGCCGCCTTGCATGGCAACACCGATCCAGTGCGCCTCGCCAATCCGATTGCGCGCCAAATGGGCGTGATGCGGTCGAGCCTGCTGGCCGGCTTGCTTGGTGTGCTGCGCAGCAACGCCGCGCATCGCGAAGTTCGGGCGCGCATCTTTGAACGCGGTCGGGTGTTCCTCGGCAGCGACGCGCCTGACCAGCAGCCCGAGCATTTGGGTGGTTTGGCCTGGGGGGCGGCGACCAGCGAGCAGTGGGGCGTGCCGACCCGTGTGGTCGACTTTTTCGATGTGAAGGCTGATCTTGAGGCCGTGTTGGCGCCGCATCGGCTCGACGCCACCCCGTTGCGCGACCATCCGGCGCTGCATCCAGGGCGGGCAGCGACGCTGTGCGTTGATGGCCAAGACATCGGCTGGATCGGCGAATTGCATCCCCGGCACGTGCAGGCCATGGACCTACCAAGTGCCCCAGTGGTGTTCGAACTCAGCTTGAAGTCATTACCGCGGGTATCGCTGCCGCTGGTGGTCCCGCCGGTGCGTTTTCCGGGGGTTCGGCGTGACATCGCCGTGCTGGTAGACGAGGCGGTCGAGTGGCAGGCAATTCGTTCGGCCATTGCCGAATGCGGGCTACAAACCCTGGAAAGCGTTTGGCTGTTTGATATCTATCGGGGCCAAGGCATTGAATCTGGTAAGAAAAGCCTTGCCATTGGGATGTCCATTCGGGATACTCTTAAAACCCTGACTGACGCAGAGATCGACGCTGTCGTGACCGCGGTCGTCGAACATTTGGGGTCGCGCACCGGCGCGACACTTCGGCAATGAGAACGAGGGAGCAGGTGGTGACCCTGACCAAAGCAGAGCTGGCCGAGTTGCTGTTCGAGCAGCTTGGACTCAACAAGCGCGAGGCCAAGGACATGGTCGAGGCATTCTTCGAAGAGATCCGCTCGGCCTTGGAGGCCAACGAGACGGTCAAGCTCTCGGGTTTCGGTAATTTCCAGTTGCGGGACAAGGCCCAGCGTCCGGGGCGCAACCCCAAGACTGGCGAAGAGATTCCGATCAGTGCCCGCCGGGTGGTGACCTTCCACCCGTCGCAGAAACTCAAATCGGCGGTCGAGGCCGCTGCGCTTGCAGACCACTGACCTCGGACCCCTCCCGCCGATTCCGGCGAAACGCTACTTCACCATCGGCGAAGTCAGCGAACTCTGTCATGTCAAGGCGCATGTTCTGCGCTACTGGGAGCAAGAGTTCAGTCAGCTCAAGCCGGTCAAACGCCGCGGCAACCGTCGCTATTACCAGCATCACGAGGTGCTGCTGATCCGGCGCATCCGCGAGTTGCTCTACGCTCAAGGCTTCACCATTCAGGGCGCTCGCCAGCAGCTGACCACTGCGCACCGGGAGCCGGCCTTAGAGCCGCGCCAGGGCGTCCAGTTGACGCTGGATGCTCCGATTCCCGCTGCGGTGTCGCCGGGCTCGGCGGCTGGCTTGCCGTCCGCGATCCGCGTCGAACTGCTGGCCATCCGCGATCTGCTGGCCGGGTAGCCTCTGCTATACTCCGGCGCCTGTCGGGGCGTAGCGCAGCCTGGTAGCGTACCTGCATGGGGTGCAGGTGGTCGGAGGTTCAAATCCTCTCGCCCCGACCAAGCCCCGATTCCAGCCGATCCCGACGAACCCAACGGTCTCTGACGCCATGCGCATCCTGTTGAGCAACGATGACGGCTACTTTGCACCGGGACTCGCCGCCCTTGAGCGCGCCTTTTCCCGCATCGGTGAAGTCACCGTGGTGGCGCCCGAAGCCGACCGCAGTGGCGCATCCAACTCATTGACCCTTGACCGGCCGCTGATGCTGCGCAAGGCACCCAATGGCTTCTACTTCGTCAACGGCACGCCGACCGACTGCGTGCACCTGGCGGTGACCGGCATGTTGGAGCATGTCCCTGACGTGGTGGTCAGCGGCGTCAATGCCGGTTCGAACATGGGCGACGACACCATCTACTCGGGCACCGTAGCCGCCGCCACCGAAGGCTACCTGTTGGGCATCCCGGCGGTGGCGGTGTCGCTGGCCGCCAAGAACGGCGTCCACTATGACACCGCGGCTCGAGTCGCTGTTGAGCTGGTCGAGCGCTGGCTCGACGCGCCGCCGGCCGAGGGTCCGGTGTTGCTGAATGTGAACGTGCCCGACCGGCCTTTCGAGCAGTTGCAAGGCTATGAAGTAGTGCGTCTGGGGCGTCGTCACAAGGCTGAGCCGGTGATTCCGGCGCGTAATCCGCGCGGCGAGACGGTGTACTGGGTGGGCGCTGCGGGCGCCGCGGCCGACGCCGGGCCAGGCACCGACTTCTTTGCCGTGGAACAGGGTCGGGTGGCGGTGACGCCACTGCAACTCGACCTGACCCACCGCGAGCAGTTGGGAACCGTACAGACCTGGCTGGGCCTTTGAGCCATGCAGTCGCGGCTGACCGGCATTGGCATGACTTCGGAGCGCACTCGCATCCGAATGGTCGAGCGTTTGCGCGAGCAGGGTGTCGTTGACGAGACCGTGTTGCTGGCCATGCAATCGGTGCCGCGTCACATCTTTGTCGACGAGGCGCTCGCAAGCCGTGCCTACGAGGATTCGGCGCTGCCAATCGGCCACGGCCAGACCATCTCGCAGCCCTACATCGTCGCACGCATGATCGAGTTGTTGCGCAATGGCGGCAGCCGGTCGAAGGTTTTGGAGGTGGGGACCGGCTGCGGCTACCAGGCGGCAGTCTTGGCGCGGGTTTGCTCCGAAGTGTATTCGGTCGAACGGATCGGCACCCTGCAAGAGAATGCCCGCAAGGCTGCTCGCGAGCTGCGCCTACTCAACTTGCGCTTCAAGCACGCGGATGGCTCGCTCGGCCTGCCTGAGGCGGCACCGTTCGACGGCATCATCGTTGCCGCGGCCGGCATGCAAACGCCGCCAGCCCTGCTAGAGCAACTGGCGGTTGGCGGTCGCTTGGTGATTCCCTTAGGCGGGCGCGACCAGGTGCTCAAGGTGGTCGACCGCACGCCCGACGGTTTTCACGAGCAGACCCTGGAGTCGGTGCGATTCGTACCGCTGCTTGGCGGGCTCGAATAAGCCTGCCTCGCAAATCATTTCCGCAGTTTCGGGAAACTAATCCACGCCAGATGTAACCAAGGTTCTCTGGGCGCCACAAAGCGTGTCCAGCTAATCCTGCCTCGCTGGAGATGTGCCCTGATGCGGACCGAGATGCATGACCCCGAGCTTGAGCTCGACGACGGTCTAGATGACGAGGACTCGTCTGGCGACGACGCGCCGCGAACCGCGCTCGAAGAACGGGCGCCGGCGGTTGACGAGTTCAGCAGCGACACCACCCAGCTTTACCTGAACGAAATCGGGCGTAGCCCGCTGCTCAAGCCGGCCGAGGAGTTTGAGTTGGCGTGTCGGGTGCTTACCGGCGATGCCATCGCGCGTGAGCGGATGATCCGCCAGAACCTTCGGCTGGTCGTGAACATCGCCAAGCACTACATGAACCGCGGTCTGCCGCTGCTCGACCTGATCGAGGAGGGCAACCTCGGCCTGATCCACGCGCTGGAAAAGTTCGATCCGCACCGGGGCTTCCGCTTCTCCACCTACGCCACCTGGTGGATTCGCCAGAACGTCGAGCGCGCGATCATGAATCAGGCGCGCACCATCCGCCTGCCGGTGCACGTGATCAAGGAACTCAATGGCGTACTCAAAGCGTTTCGCCACCTTGAACAGCAGACCGGTGTCGAGCCCACTGCCGACGATGTTGCCCACCTTCTGGGGCGGCCCGTGGAGGAGGTGCGTCGCATCCTCCAGCTCAACGAGCGCATGGCCTCCTTGGATGCGCCACTCGACGGCGATTCGGCGCTGTCCATCGGTGATGCCGTACCTGACGAGCAATCGGTACCGCCGGATGTGCTGCTTCAGACCACCGAAGTCGAAGAGTACGTGCGGCAGTGGATCGACCAACTCAACGAACGCCAGCGTTTGGTGATCGTCCACCGGTTCGGTCTCTATGACGCCGACGTTTACACCCTTGAGGAGCTGGCGAGCCGCATGCAGCTGACCCGCGAGCGCGTGCGACAGATCCAGCTCGAGGCCTTGCGTCAGTTGCGCATCATCCTCAAGCGCAACGGCGTCGACCGCGACGTACTGTTGTAAGCCAGCTGGCGCGGCTTGACGCGCCACAGACTGCGCACAGGTGCCACCGACACCGACACGGTGCTGCGCTATGATGCGCCGCTCCCATTTGCCGACCGAGGCTGCGCATGCGTTTCCACTTCCCGATCATCATCATCGACGAGGATTTTCGTTCGGAGAACGCGTCTGGTCTGGGCATCCGTGCGCTAGCCAAAGCCATTGAGGGCGAGGGTGTCGAAGTGTTGGGCGTCACCAATTACGGCGATCTCACCTCATTCGCCCAACAGCAGAGCCGTGGTTCGGCCTTCATTCTGTCGATCGACGACGAAGAACTCGCCAACGAAGAGGAAGAAACGATTGCCGAGCTTCGTACCTTTGTGCGCGAGATCCGCCACCGCAACGCGGAGATCCCCATCTTTCTGCACGGCGAGACGCGCACCAGCCGCCACATCCCCAACGATGTTTTGCGCGAACTCCACGGCTTCATTCACATGTACGAAGACACGCCGGAGTTCATCGCCCGTTATGTGGTGCGCGAGTCACGCGCCTACCTCGAAACCTTGGCGCCGCCGTTCTTCCGCGCGCTGACGCATTACGCCGCCGACGGCTCGTATTCGTGGCACTGTCCGGGCCACTCGGGTGGCGTGGCCTTCCTGAAGAGTCCGGTGGGGCAGATGTTCCACCAGTTCTTCGGCGAGAACATGTTGCGCGCCGACGTCTGCAATGCAGTGGACGAGCTCGGCCAGTTGCTCGACCACACCGGCCCGGTGGCCGACTCGGAGCGCAACGCGGCCCGCATCTTCAACGCCGATCACCTGTACTTTGTCACCAACGGCACCAGCACCAGCAACAAGATGGTGTGGCACAACAGCGTCGCGCCTGACGACATCGTTGTGGTCGACCGGAACTGCCACAAGAGCGTGCTGCACTCGATCATCATGTGTGGCGCCATTCCGGTGTTCCTCACGCCGACGCGCAATCAGTTTGGCTTGATCGGGCCGATCCCGCTCTCCGAGTTCAGCCCGGACAATATCCGCGCCAAGATCGCTGCCAATCCGTTCGCGCGCGAGGCGGTCAACAAGAAGCCGCGCATCCTCACCATCACGCAGAGCACCTACGACGGCGTGCTCTACAACGTCGAGACGCTTAAGGAGCTGCTCGACGGCGAGATCGACACGCTGCACTTTGACGAGGCGTGGCTGCCGCATGCGGCCTTCCACGACTTCTACGGCGATTACCACGCGATTGGCGAGGGCCGGCCGCGCTGCAAGGACTCGATGATCTTCTCGACGCAGTCCACCCACAAGCTGTTGGCCGGATTGTCGCAGGCGAGCCAGATCCTGGTGCAGGACGCCGAGAACGTGCAACTCGACCGCGACGTCTTCAACGAGGCGTATCTGATGCACACCTCGACCAGCCCGCAGTACTCGATCATCGCCAGCCTGGATGTTGCCGCCGCGATGATGGAGCCGCCGGGCGGCACCGCCCTGGTGGAGGAATCGCTGGCCGAGGCGCTCGATTTCCGCCGCGCCATGCGCAAAGTCGACGAAGAGTGGGGTGCCGACTGGTGGTTCAAGGTCTGGGGCCCGGACGACCTCTCGGAAGAAGGCTTGGAAGAGCGCGAGGCTTGGATGCTCAAGGCTGGCGACCGTTGGCATGGCTTCGGCCAGATGGCCGATGGCTTCAATATGCTCGACCCGATCAAGGCGACCATCATCACCCCGGGGCTGGATGTCGATGGCGACTTCGCCGACTGGGGCATCCCGGCTGGCATCGTGACGAAATACCTCTCCGAGCACGGTGTGATCGTCGAGAAGACCGGGCTCTACAGCTTCTTCATCATGTTCACCATCGGCATCACCAAGGGCCGCTGGAACACCTTGGTGGCGGCGCTGCAGCAGTTCAAGGACGACTACGACCGCAACCAGCCGCTGTGGCGTGTGCTGCCGGAATTCGTCAAGAAGCACCCGCGCTACGAGCGCGTGGGTCTGCGCGACTTGTGCCAGCAGATCCACTCGGTCTACAGCGAGAACGACATCGCCCGCTTGACCACCGAGATGTATCTATCGGACATGGTACCGGCGATGAAGCCGGCCGATGCCTTTGCGCGCATGGCGCATCGCGAGATCGAGCGGGTTCCAGTGGATGCGCTCGAAGGCCGTGTCACCAGTGTGCTGCTGACGCCCTATCCGCCGGGTATTCCGCTGCTGATACCGGGCGAGCGGTTCAACGCCACGATCGTGCGCTTTCTCCGGTTTGCGCGCGATTTCAACGCCCGTTTCCCCGGCTTCGAGACCGACATCCATGGTCTGGTGAAGCAGGACGACGGCGCTGGCAAGGTCGACTACTACGTCGATTGCGTGGCGGCCGAGGTCTGATCCGCGTTTGAGCCGCGTCCTCAGCTGCCAACCCCTGCTGCCGCGGCCGGAGTCGGTGGCCGCTGAGCTGGCGCGGGCGCCGGCGGGTCCGCTGATCCTGGTGTCGCGTAGCGGCGTGCTGGCCAATCTGGCCCGTGTGCGCTCCGCCTTGCCGTCAGTAAGCGTTCACTACGCGGTCAAGGCCTGCAATCACCCGCAGGTCTTGTCCGCGTTGGCGCAGGCCGACTGTGGCTTCGAGCTGGCCTCGGCCGGCGAGTGGCCGGCGCTGGCGGCGCTAGACATCGACCCGGCACGAGCAATGGTCGGCAATCCAGTGCGCAGTGCGATGCAGACGGCGGCGCTGTACGCGGCCGGCGTGCGTTGTTTTGCGATCGACTCGCTGCAGCAGTTGGACCGCGACCGTGTCGCAGCGCCAGACGCGCGGCTGTTGGTGCGGGTCGCGGTGCCACCGGGTTGCCTCGCCGATGCCGACGTGGCGGCGTGGCCGATGGGTGACACCTTTGGTGCGAGTCCGGACACCGTTGCGCAAATCTGTCATAAGGCGCGCGCCACCGGTCAGGTGTTGGCGGGCGTCAGCTTTCACGTCGGTTCGCAGTGCACCGATATGGCGGCATGGCAACGGGGTCTCAACGCTGCGGTGAGTGCCTTGGCCACTCTACGCGCCGAGGGCCACGCCGCCGATGTGCTGAGCCTGGGCGGTGGTTTCCCGGCTGAAATCGGCGCGGCGCCCTCGATCGAGGCCATTGGCGAATCGCTGAGGCCAGCCCTGGCAGCCTTGCCGGTGGGTACCCGACTGCTGGCCGAGCCAGGCCGCTGCCTGATCGCCAACGCTGGCGTGCTGTTGACCCGAGTCCTCGCTGTGCGCGAGCACCGCGGTGCCCGTTGGCTGCACCTGGATTGCGGTGTGCACAATGGCCTGATCGAGTCGTCGCGAGGCGTGCCCTACGCGCTGCGAGCCCTTCGAGGCAGCGGTACCCGCGTTGCATGGCAGGTCGCGGGGCCAAGCTGTGACGGCGCCGACCGGCTCCCGGGCGAGTGGCTGCTGCCGGCGGCAATTGTCGAGGGGGACTGGCTGGCAGTTGACGGCGCCGCCGCCTACGCGCAGAGCCGCGCCAGCGGCTTTAACGGCTTCGCACTGCCCGAAACACGGGTGGTCAACTGAGCCACCCGCTGATTGGCACGGTCAGGGTGCGTCGGGATTGCGCAGGCGGACTGCCTCGTGCCGTCGCCGCAGACGGATGTTGAGCATCTCGACAGTTACCGAAAAGGCCATCGCGACGTAAATGTAGCCCTTGGGGATGTGGAAACCCACTCCCTCGGCGACCAAGGCCATACCCACTAGAATCAGGAACGACAGCGCCAGCATCTTCACCGTTGGATGGCGGTCGACAAAATCGCCGATCGGTTTGGCCGCCACCATCATCAAGGCGACGGTGAGGACGATGGCCGTCACCATGACACCAATCTGGTCGACCAGGCCCACTGCGGTGATCACCGAGTCGAGCGAAAACACCACGTCGACGACGGCAATTTGCAGCAGTGTGGCGCTGAGGCCTGCCCGCACGGCTGACCCTTGCGAGGCGTGCTCGGGCTCGCCGCCCTCCAGGGCATTGTGCACCTCGTGGGTGGCTTTCCAGATCAGGAACAGTCCGCCGCCGAGCAGGATCAGGTCTCGTCCCGACAGGCCCTGACCGAACACTTCGAACAACGGCGTCGTCAGCCGCATGATCCACGACAGGCTCAGCAACAACGCCAAGCGGCTGAACATGGCCAGCGCCAAGCCGGCGCGTCGGGCGAAGTCGCGCTGCTCCGCTGGCAGCCGGCCGACCAAGATGGAAATGAAGATGATGTTGTCGATGCCGAGCACCACCTCCAGTGCGGTGAGCGTGGCAAGTGCAATCAGGGCTTGCGGATCGGTCAACCAGGCGAGATCCATATGCGGTGGCTTTCAGGGCGGGTGGCTAGAATACGGTTATCGTAGATCCAACAGCTTGGTATTTCGCTCATGACCCAGACCGTTTCTCGCGAACTCGAAGACTGGTTCCAACTCAACGTCTCCCGCGGCTGTCGTACCGAGCAGTTGCATCAGTCCCTGATCGAAGCGGGGTACCCCGCAGACTTCGTCGGCAGCTTTTTGAGCGAACGCAGTCGCGGGTTACCGGGAATCGATGCCCCAGGGCCTGGAACAGATTCAGATGCGACCATGCTGTCGGTCGCCAGTCCGTCTGCCGAAGCCGCGCTCGATGCCTGGTGGACCCGCTTTGCTGAGCTGAGCCAGCTGAATCACGTAAACCTGGGTGACCGTACGGCAGTCATTGCCGGGCGGCAGCTGGCGAATGGCATTCTCTACCTGCGGGATCTGCTCTCAGCCGACGAGTGCGACACCCTGGTGGCCGACGCCGAGCGGCGCATCGAGGGTTCGACGGTGGTCGATCCTGAGACCGGTCGCTTCGTGCCAGACCCCCGCCGCAGCAGCATGGGCACTTACTTTGAGCGCGCGGCCAATCCGGTGGTGGCCGCCGTCGAGCAGCGGCTCGCGGTTCTGAGCGGTTTGCCCGAGGTCAACGGTGAGGGGCTGCAGATCCTCTTCTATCAGGTCGGGGGGGAGTACCGTCCACACTTCGACTACTTCGACCCCGCCAATCCCGGCTACGCTGCGCAGCTTGGGCACGGGGGACAGCGCCTGTTGACTATCATTCTCTACCTCAACGACGTTGAGGGCGGCGGTGGCACCATCTTCCCCGAACTGGGTCTGGAGTTTTTGCCGGCCAAGGGGGCTGCGCTGATGTTCGCGTCACTCGACCGCGAGGGCGCCTTGCAACCCAAATCGCTGCACGGTGGCAACCCGGTCACCGCAGGCCAGAAATGGATCGCCACCCGCTGGATCCGCCTTGGCGCGTACTGCTAACCGTTTTCTCTCAGAGCCCACACCATGTTCAAAATCGTCGAATCCACCCTCGAAAAGACCATCTTCGCCAGTCGCTGGATCCTTGCGCCGTTTTACCTTGGCTTGATCGGCGGGCTGGTGATGCTGCTGTATAAGTTCGGTGAAGGTTTCCTGCACAGCATTCACGAGATTCACCACAGCAGCGAGCAGGAGGTGGTGATGGACGTGCTGGCGCTCATCGACATGTCTCTGGCCGCCAACCTAACGCTGATCGTGATCTTCGCCGGTTGGGAGAACTTTGTTTCCAAGCTCAACATCGACGACCACGAAGACCGCCCTGAGTGGATGGGCCACGTCGACTTCTCCAAGCTGAAGCTGAAACTGCTGGCGTCGATCGTTGCCATCTCGGCGATTCAGCTGTTGCGGGCCTTTATGCAGGTAGACCAGTACAGCACCGAGCACTTGGCGTGGATGGTCGGCATCCACATGACCTTCGTGGTGTCAGGACTGATCCTTGCAGTCATGGACCGCGTTTCGGACAGTCCGGCAAAGGGCGCTGCCGAGCACTGAGGCACTGTGGCGTCGATTCGGCGCCGGGCTCGGAAAGAGTGGCGCCCCCGACACGAATCGAACGTGTGACCCCCTTCTTAGGAGGAAGGTGCTCTATCCACTGAGCTACGGAGGCGAGCCCTGATTGTACGCCGCTGCATTTCGTCACCGTGGCGGCGACCTCCCGCCAGTCCCGGCTCGCCGTTATGCTGGTGGCATGGTGGATGGTCCCGAACGCAATGCTGTGCTGACTCGCCGCGACCTGCTCGCTGGCGGAGCGGGGCTGCTGGTGGCTGCGCCAGCCGTGTTGGCAGGCGCAACTGCCGACCTTCCGCCGAGCATGGCCCGCCCCGGCAGCGGTTTTGGCGTCTACGGCCAGCCCTCGCCGTTTGAGAAGCACACTGCCCGCGCCATCGCCGCCAACCGCGACGTGCCAGGCAACGGCGTGTCATGGACGCCGCTGCACGACCTTGAGGGC
>RFMI01000056.1 GCA_009927815.1 Betaproteobacteria bacterium
GACAGCGCGTTGTCGCGCACCTGCGCCCCCGGGTGGCCCTTGGCCAGGTCGGCGGCGTGGGCGGCGATCTTGTAGGTGACGATGCCGTCGCGCACGTCCTGCTTGTTCGGCAGGCCCAGATGCTCCTTGGGCGTCACATAACAGAGCATCGCCGTGCCGTACCAGCCGATCATCGCCGCGCCGATGCCGCTGGTGATGTGGTCGTAGCCCGGCGCGATGTCGGTGGTGAGCGGGCCCAGCGTGTAGAAGGGCGCCTCGCCGCAGTGCTGCAGCTGCAGCTCCATGTTCTCGCGGATCATGTGCATCGGCACGTGGCCCGGGCCCTCGATCATCACCTGCACGTCGTGCTTCCAGGCCGTCTGCGTCAGCTCGCCCAGCGTCTTGAGCTCGGAGAACTGCGCCTCGTCGTTGGCGTCCGCCACCGAGCCCGGCCGCAGGCCGTCGCCCAGGCTGAAGCTCACGTCGTACGCCTTCATGATTTCGCAGATCTCTTCGAAGTGCGTGTAGAGGAAGCTCTCCTTGTGGTGCGCCAGGCACCACTTGGCCATGATCGACCGCCACGGCTGACGATGCCGGTGGTCCGTCGCGCCGTCATCGGGATGAAGGGCAGGCGCACGCCGGCGTGGATGGTGAAGTAGTCCACGCCCTGCTCGGCTTGCTCGATCAGGGTGTCGCGGAAGATCTCCCAGGTCAGCTCTTCCGCCTTCCCGTCGACCTTCTCCAGTGCTTGGTAGATGGGGACTGTGCCGATGGGCACCGGCGAATTGCGCAGGATCCACTCGCGCGTCTCGTGGATGTGCTTGCCGGTGGAGAGGTCCATCACCGTGTCGCCGCCCCAGCGGATCGACCACAGCATCTTCTCCACCTCCTCGGTGATGCTCGAGGTCACCGCCGAGTTGCCGAGGTTACAGTTGATCTTCACCAGGAAATTCCGCCCGATGATCATCGGCTCGGATTCCGGGTGGTTGATGTTGGCCGGGATGATGGCGCGGCCGCGCGCCACCTCGTCGCGCACGAACTCCGGCGTGATCACCTTGGGGATCGCCGCCCCGAACGACTGCCCGGGGTGTTGCACCAGCAGGCCGGCGTCGGTGATGCCCTCCAGCCGCTGGTTCTCGCGGATGGCGATGAACTCCATCTCCGGCGTGATGATGCCGCGCCGCGCGTAGTGCATCTGCGTCACGTTGGCGCCCGCCTTGGCCCGACGCGGCGCGCGGATGTGGTCGAAGCGCAGGCTCGCCGTCTCCGGGTCGTCCAGCCGCTCGCGGCCGTACGCCGACGACGGGCCGGTGAGCAGCTCGGTGTCGCCGCGCTCCTCGATCCAGTGTGCACGCAGCGCCGCCAGGCCGCGGTTGAGGTCGCAGCTCTGCGCGGGGTCGGTGTACGGGCCCGACACGTCGTACACGTGGATGTCCGGATTGGCCACGTCGCCGTCGCGGGTGTGGGTGGCGCTCTGACTCACCTTGCGGAACGGCACGCGAATGTCCGGCCGGCTGCCCTCCACATAGATTTTCTCGCTGGCCGGGAAGGGCTTGATGGTGGCGTTGAGCGCCTCGGCGGCGAGGTGGACGTTCTGGTCGGCTGCGTTCATGCGGGCTCCTTGGATGCGAAAGGCCGGCTGTGGAACGCAGATCGCCCGCGACGACAGCCCGAGCTGTCCGCGAAACGGCCTTCCCTACGCCGGTACGAGCCGGATCAGGTTCCAGGGGTGCATCTCAGCCCGCGTCGCGGGCGCCCCCAGCCGGTGATGCTACGAACCACGGTATGCCACCCCGGCACAAACTGCAAGCTGCACACGTCTGTCATCCGCGCAGCGCGGGCGTCGGTGTAGACTAAGTCGACAATTTCGGAGGCAGTTTGATGTCGACGCAGACCTACACGCCGGTCGCTAACCGCCGGTCGCCGATCGAGCAGGCCCGCTTCAACATGATCGAGCAGCAGATTCGCCCCTGGGACGTGCTCGACACCCGTGTGCTCGACCTGCTGGCCACGGTGCAGCGCGAGCGCTACGTCCCCATCCGGTATCAGAACCTAGCCTTTGTCGACACCGAGGTTCCGCTCGGCTTCGATGAGTTCATGTGGCCGCCCCGCGTCGAGGGCCGCTGCCTGCAGGCGCTCGACCTCAAGCCGACCGACCGCGTGCTCGAGGTCGGTAGCGGGTCCGGCTACTTGGCGTCGCTGATCGCGCATCAGGCGGCGCACGTGACCAGCTACGAGATCAACCCGGAGCTGGCGCGTCGCGCTCGCAACGCCATGCTCAACAATGGCGTCAATAACGTCGAGGTGGTGCAAGCCTGCGGCGTGGCCGCGCTGGACGCCGCTGCCGACAATTGGGATGCCATTGTTCTCACCGGCTCCCTGCCGTTTCTGCCCGAAGCATGGCTGCAACGCCTGAACGACGGCGGGCGCCTGTTTGCTGTGGTGGGCGAATCGCCGGCCATGCACGCCCAACTGCACATGCGCGTTGGTGCGGCGTTTACCGTGACTGCCTTGTTCGAGACCGACCTCAAAGCCCTGCACAACGCACCGCGTCACAGCGCCTTCGTCTTCTAAGTTCAGTTTGCAATGACCGATATCTCCCCGCAGCAGAAGGGGCTCGTCCTCGCCGAGGCCCTGCCCTACATTCGCCGGTTCCAGGACAGGACCATCGTCGTCAAGTACGGCGGCAACGCCATGACCGACGAGGCGCTGAAGCGCTCGTTTGCGCAGGATGTGGTCCTGCTGAAGCTGGTCGGCATGAACCCGGTGGTGGTGCACGGTGGTGGTCCGCAGATCGACAGCCTGCTGAAGAAGGTCGGCAAGCAGGGCGAGTTCGTCCAAGGCATGCGCGTCACCGACGAGGAGACCATGGACATCGTCGAGATGGTGCTCGGCGGCCAGGTCAACAAGGAAATCGTTAACCTGATCAACCAGGCTGGCGGTAAGGCAGTGGGCCTGACCGGTCAGGACGGCATGTTCATCCGCGCCCACAAGCTGCTGATGCACGCGCTAGACGACCCGCAGAAGATGATCGACATCGGGCAGGTCGGCGAATCACCAGCATCGACCCGAGCATCATCAAGTTCCTCGACACCGGCGACTTCATCCCGGTGATCGCGCCGATCGGCGTTGGTGCTGATGGCGACACCTACAACATCAACGCCGACGTGGTGGCGGGCAAGCTGGCCGAGGTGTTGCGCGCCGAGAAGCTGGTGCTGCTCACCAATACTCCGGGTGTGCTCGACAAGAATGGCGAGCTGCTGACCGGCTTGACCCCGCGCGACATCGACGAGATGGTCGCCGACGGCACGCTCTCCGGCGGCATGCTGCCGAAGATCGCCTCGGCGCTGGACGCCGCGCGCTCAGGTGTGAAATCGGTGCACATCATCGACGGCCGCGTCGAACACTGCCTGCTGCTCGAGATCCTCACCGATCAGGGCGTCGGCACATTGATCAAGGGCTACTGAGATGGCACGTCAGCCGGGTCAGCGCCGCGACGAGATCCTGCAGGCACTCGCGACCCTGCTCGAGTCGCCGGACAGCGGCAAGATCACCACTGCGGCGCTTGCGGCGCGACTCGATGTGTCCGAGGCGGCGTTGTACCGGCACTTTGCCAGCAAGGCCAAGATGTACGAGGCACTCATCGAATTCATCGAGGCCACCCTGTTCGGCTTGGTCAACAAGGTGCAGGGTGAGGCCCCCGCAGATCGTCAGGTTGAGCAGATTCTGTCGCTGCTGTTGGGATTCGCCAGCCGTAACCGCGGCATGGCGCGCATCCTCATCGGCGACGCGCTGGTCCACGAGGACGCCCGCTTGCAGGCGCGGGTCAACCAGCTGCTCGACCGTCTCGAGGCCAGTTTGCGCCAGTCGCTGCGCATCGCCCGTCCCGGTGCCGATGA
>RFMI01000021.1 GCA_009927815.1 Betaproteobacteria bacterium
AAAATCGGGTCGTGGGTGGGAACATCGGGGGGTCTCCGCTCAATAGGGTCAGACGGCGTCAGGCAGTCGCGCCGAGCGCGGCACCTCGAGCCGCACGGTGAGGCCAGCCCCGGGGGTTGTGTCGATCTCGACCAAGCCGCCCAATCGGCTCACCATCGCATTCAAGGCGTCGAGGCCAACACCCCGTCCGGAGATCCCGGACACCGCCTGCGCAGCGCTAAAACCCGGCATCAAAAGGACGCGCCAAGGTTCACCATCAGCCACATAACGATCGATGAGTGAAGCATCGAACCCTGGCTTCTGGCGCGCCTTGGCAAGCGCCGCCTCCAGATCGACGCCGCGCCCGTCATCCGAGATCTCCAGCCGAAGGCTATCGGGAGAGGTCTCGACCAAAACAGAGATCTGCCCTTGCTCGGGTTTTTCTGCACATATCCGCGTTTCCGGGTCTTCGATACCGTGGTCTATGGCGTTGTTGAGTGCGTGCACCAAAACACGGTCCAGCGCCATAAACAGGGTCTTGGAAATCGGCCCGCCACCGCCACGCACTTCGACGTCCGCTGATTTGCCGATTTGTAGCGCGATGCGGTCGGCCTGCACCGGCCAGCAGGTGAACAACTGCCGCGCATCGATCGACTCGGCCGCCTCAACGATAGCCGCAGCACGGACAACGTCGCCGGCCACCAACGCCGACTTGAGATCGTCGAGCGCCTGGGGCAGCAACACCACCCCCTCGAGGCGCTGCATCAAGCTCGGATCGATCATCTCGCGCACCACGCGCGCTTCGCCACAGGCCGCGCGCAGGCCGTCCAAGAGCGCCGGGAGCACGGCTGCGTTGCCGGCCGCGAGCTCGTGCAACCCGGTCTCGAACTCGTGGCACGCCCGTTGCACGGCGCTCAGGCCGAAGACGCCCGAGAATCCCTTGAGGCTGTGGAGCTGTCGCATCAGTTCGTCACTGTCGCTACGCAGCGACGCCAGTGCCCCGCCAGCCAGACCTTCGCATAAGGCAGCGGCGCGTGACTCGACGTCGTCGATCAGGCGCAACAGGCTGAAGAACGAATCGGGGTTCTGGTAGACCTTGCCCAGCGTCGCCTGCCGGCCGTGCCTGACCTCCTCCTCGCGCTCAAGCTCGCGTTGGCGGGTGATGTCCTCGATGCCGACGTCGACCGCCGACACACTGCCGTCGACCTCGTAGATCGGATGGAAAGCCAAACGCAGGTCGCGCAACTCGCCGAACGCTTCGATGCGCGCTTCCGGCGTCAAGAGGTCAAACAGATCGCTCAGCGGCACCCCGACGTCGTCGAAGACCATGCTGAACACCGACTGCCAAGACGCGACATCGGACGGCCTCCCCGCATTGAGAATCTCCGGCAAAGACTGTCCCGCCAGCGGCTCGCGGCCAAGGTATTGGACGCACTTGGTCGAATACTCGTTGGTGATCAGCGCGTCACGATCGAGCTTGAGAAAACCCTGCGGCGAGTGCGCCAGAACTTCAACCAAACGCTTGTTGACGCGCTTGAGTCGCTCGCTGATCTGCATGAACAGGGAGCGCCAAAGCTTTGGCATCCGCTGAGCGGCATCGACCATGTCGTGACGACTGATGCGGTAGACCACGCTGGGCGCGGCCGCCAGCACAGTGGCCGAAACCGGCGTGTCTGGAAGAAGGCAGGAGATCTCGCCGAAACAAGCCACCGTATCAACCTGGCCGACGATCTCCCCGCGGTTGGTGATTTTCAGGCGCCCCTGCTTGAGGATGTAAGCAGCCTCGGCGGGTTGATTCTCGGTGAGCAGAACGTCGCCCTCGGCGACTTCGACTTCCACCATTTTCGCCGCCAGCATCAGACGCTCTTCCAGCGTCCAGTCGAGCATGATCGCGAGATTTTTGAGGGTATCGACGGCAGACATTGCAGGTCCCGACTCCAATATGGGTCGTAGTGTAGCGCGAGCCTGCGTCACGTCTCGAGATCGAGTGTGTCTGCCAGGGACCGCAATCGCAGCAAGGGATCGTCGCAGCCCAACAAGGCCACCTTGTCGGCGACCGCCAGTGGCAACCATTCGGCCCACCGGTTGGCCACCCAGCCACATTCGTCGAGGCGGTAGGGCGGGAACAGCGGCAAATTTTCCTCTTGGCCGGCCTTCTGCGCACCCGCGATAATCTGACCCAACTGATCGGCCAAGGGCTGTAAATCGGGCGGGATGTCGACCGGAGGATCATCTGGGAGCACGTCGATCTGGCCGTACCAGACGCCATAAGCACCCAGCTGATGATCAACCAGGCGGAACCGCGACGTGCCGCGACACGACACGGCCAGCAAGGCCGGCTGGATCTCCGTCACGCTGACCACCTCCACCAGGCAGCCGAAGTCGCCCAGGCGCGGCACATGGCCAGGCACTTGCACCTCATGCCCCTCGGTGAGCCAAGGCACGCCGAAAGGCAGCGACTCGCGCTGGCAGCGGCGAATGAGATCGAGGTAGCGGACCTCAAAGATCTGCAACTGCAGCAGCCCCTCGGGGAACACGCCGTGCGACAACGGAAATAGGGGTATTGGATCCACGATTACAGATTACACGGT
>RFMI01000066.1 GCA_009927815.1 Betaproteobacteria bacterium
AGCAGCAGCAACGCCTGGAACACCGCCGAGACGGCCGCCGCCTGCATCTTGGCAAACACGATCCAGCGGTGAGCAAACGGCGCGATGACCAGCATGCGCATCACGCCCGACTCCTTCTCGTAGACGGTCGAGAGCGCGCCAAGCAGGGCGCCGAAAAGGATAGCCATGCCCATCACGCCCGGCACCAGGAAACTGCGGTAGCTGCCCCCGCTGCCGCCCACCGTGGCCTCGAAACCGGCACCGATGACGAACAGCCAGATCAGCGGCCGCACCAGCGCAGAAAGCAGCCGCCCCTTCTGCCGCCAGAGCTTGACCAAGTCGCGCTCGACCACCGCATACACCGGTCGCCAGAGGCCGGGGCGGGCGCGGGGTGCGCCCCGGTCGGCGGGATGCGCGCCGGCGAGTTCGCGAGGTTGGTCGGCGCGGCTCACTGGTTCACCCACAGGAAGACATCGTTGAGGTTGGGACGACGCACCACCACGCTGCGGATGCGCGCGCCAGAGACTCGGTGAGCGCTGCCAGCCGCGCCGCGTCATGCTGTGGCGGGCGGAACGACAGCGTTTCGAACTCGACGCGGGCGGGGCCGAGCACGGCCTCCAATTCGGCACGCACGGCATCCGGTTGGTCAGCACTCACTTCCACAATGTCGTCACCCAGATCGCCCACCAGCGCCGCCGGCTCGCCACTCAGCACGATGCGCCCGCCGCGGATGAAGGCGACGCGGTCGCAGTCTGCGGCCTCCTCGAGGTAGTGCGTGGTCAGCAATACGGTCATGCCAGTCTCGGCGCGAAGTTGCGCTATGAAACGCCAGATGCGCCGCCGGCTCGGCAGATCCAGGCCGATGGTCGGCTCATCCAGGAACAGCACCTCGGGCCGGTGCAACACGCCACGCGCGATGTCGAGCGCGCGGCGCTGGCCACCGGAGAGCGAGCCGACCGGCTTGTCGCGCTTCTCCTCCAGTCCGAACAATCGGATCAGGTGCTCAGCGCGCTCGCGCGTCTCGGGCAGTGGCAGGTCGTAGAGCAGACCGGAGAAGCGCAGGTTCTCCCACACCGAGAGCTGCCGGTCGAGCGCCGAGTCCTGGAACACCAGACCGATGCGCTGACGAACCGCGACCGGGTCCACGCGCGTATCGATGCCGCACACCGACGCGACGCCCTCGCTCGGCTGCACCAAGGACGACAGCATGTGGATGCTGGTCGACTTGCCCGGCACCATTGGGGCCGAGCAGGCCAAAGAACTCGCCGCGCCCGATCTCGAGGTCGAGCCCGGCGACGGCGGTAAAGTCGCCGTAGCGCTTGACGAGGCCGGAGGCGTGGACGGCGGGAGCGGTCATG
>RFMI01000009.1 GCA_009927815.1 Betaproteobacteria bacterium
AAGCTGTTGTTCATCGGCAAGCTGATCGACCACCGGCAGCCCGAACTGGCCGAGACCTTCTTCAACTCGGTCACCACCAAAATCCTGCACCACAACTACTTCCGCAACGATTTCATCTTTGTCCGACCGGCCATCTCGACCGAATTCATCGAGTCCGATCCACCGGCCTACCGCTGCTACTACCCCCGCAGCGAGGGGGTATGCGGGCCTGCGTGCGCCAGTTGCTGTGCGATGTCGGCTGGACCCTGCCGTTCGAGGACCTCGACCGCGATGTCGAACGCGTTATGCAAGTGGCACGGGAACACGTCGGCGGTGAGTGGCCGACGGTGGAGGCCAACTGCCAGATTCAAGTGCTCAACTCGCCGTTCTACCGCAACAAGGGCGCCTATTTGATCGGCCGCATGGTCAACGGCCACCAGGACTGGGCTTGGGCCCTGCCGATCCTGCATGGCGAATCGGGTGACCTGGTGGTCGACGCGATCATCCTCGAGCCATGGCGCATCGGCGTCTTGTTCTCGCTGTCGCGGGCGTATTTCATGGCCGACATGGAGGTGCCGTCGGCCTGCATCCAGTACCTGCGGCAGATCATGCCAAACAAGCCGCGCTCGGAGCTGTACACCATGCTGGGCTTGGCCAAGCAGGGCAAGACGATGTTCTACCGCGACCTGCTGTTCCATCTGCGCCACTCCGACGACCGCTTTGTTGAAGCGCCGGGGATCCGCGGGCTGGTGATGCATGTGTTCATGTTGCCGAGCTACCCCTACGTGTTCAAGATCATCAAGGACCGCTTCGGGAGCTCCAAGGAGATCACCCGCGAGGGGGTCAAGGCCAAGTTCGCCATGGTCAAAAACATTGACCGCGTCGGGCGCATGGCCGACACGTTGGAATTCAGTGAGTTGGCACTACCCAAAGCGCGTTTCTCCGACGAGCTGCTGGCCCAGCTGTTCGACGTCGCCGCGTCCATCGTCCACGACGAGGGCGACAACATCATCATCGACCACTGCTACATCGAGCGCCGGATGACGCCGCTCAACCTGTATCTGGAAACCGCCAGCGACGAGGCGATCGACGAGGCCGTGCGCGAGTACGGCAACGCCATCCGCGAGATGGCCCGCGCGAACATCTTCCCCGGCGACATGCTGTGGAAAAATTTTGGCGTGACCCGCTACCGGCGCGTGGTGTTCTACGACTACGACGAGATCGAGTACCTGACCGACTGCAACTTCCGTCGCATCCCTCCCGCGCCCAACGAGGAGATGGAGATGAGCGGCGAGCCGTGGTATTCGGTGGCGCGAAACGACGTGTTCCCAGAAGAATGGGGCACCTTCTTGCTCGGTCAGCCGAAGATCCGCAAAGCGTTTCTCAAATACCACCGCGATCTGCTGGACGTGGACTTCTGGCAAAAGACGCAGGCGGCGATCCGCGACCGCCAGTTGGAAGATTTCTTCCCGTATCCGCTGAATCTGCGGTTTTGCAATCGTGGCTTCGCCGCCCTCAACTCCAATGCTTGACGAAACACCTCACCAGAACGCGGGCGCGCATTAGTGGTGCATGTTGTCGTCAGCGGTAAGCAGCGGACCCCGTCGTTGCGCGGCCTGCGCGACGATCAGGCGATCTGCCAGTCCAGCGTAGTCGCGGCGCCGTCGTCGAACGCAAGCCGCGCCTTGAGATACGGCATCACCGGCCTAAGCGTATCGGGGAGCGTCCATGGAGGGTTGAGCACCACCATGCCAGAACCGAACAGGCCGTCCGGCATTCGGGCCCGCACATCAAGCGCCACATGCAGCCAGTTTTGGGGTTCAAGCGAATGAGCCGAGCCGGCAGCGTCTCCGACTCGCGGCGGGCCAGGCGCGGATACCAAACCGCCACCGTGCCAGTGGCGAAGCGTTGCAAGGCGTCGGCCACTGCATCGACCACCTGTGCATATTCGGTCTTGACCTCGTAGGACGGATCAACGAGCGCCAGACCGCGCCGCGACGGCGGCGGCCAGCTCGCCTTAAGGCCCGCGTAGCCGTCCCCCGCAGTGACCTTGACCAGCCGGTCGCCGCGCAGAGTATCGATCAGCGCGGGAGCGTCACTGCTGTGCATCTCGAACACGCGCAGGCGGTCATCCGGCCGCAACAACTGACGGCTGATCCATGGCGAGCCGGGATACACGGACGGAGCAGTGTTCGGCGCGGCAGCGCCATCAACGCCGTTGGCAGAGCGAATCAAGGTCAGATAGTCGGCGAGCGCGGGCGGCGCATCGGTTGCGGC
>RFMI01000032.1 GCA_009927815.1 Betaproteobacteria bacterium
TCGTTCAAGGGCGCGGCGTTCGGTCTGGAGCCTGTTCTCACCCAGAGTGCGTGGTTCCGTCCGCACAACCGCAGCGAGGACATCCGTGGTCTCTACATGGTCGGCGCCAGCACCCACCCGGGCGCGGGCATGCCGGGCGTTCTGGCCTCGGCTAAGGCGCTGGAGTCGGTTCTGCCTGAGGCGGCCGCCGTTTTGGAGGGACGCGCATGAAACGCGAAGACCTGCCCCCGGCGATGCCCCACTACGATGCCTCGGCCAGTTGCCGCGAGATGTTGCGTGGCGGCTCGAAGTCGTTTTTTGCAGCGTCGCGTTTGCTAGGCCGCGATTACCGCGAGCCGGCCACTGCGCTCTACGCGTTTTGTCGGGTGGCAGACGACGCGATCGATTTCGCCGACGATCCCCATCAGGCTCTGGAGCAGCTGTGCCGGCGGCTCGACGCGATCTACGCGGGTCATCCTGAGCAACACACTGCCGACCGCGCGTTTGCGCCGGTCGTGGCGCAGTACGCCATTCCGCGGGCTTTGCCGCAAGCGCTGCTGGAGGGGTTCGCTTGGGATGCGGTCGGTCGTCGGTATGACACGCTAGACGATCTGCTGGACTACGCGGCGCGGGTGGCGGGGACTGTGGGCGCGATGATGGCCTTGATCATGGGTGCGCGTTCGCCACGGACCCTCGCCCGCGCCTGTGAGCTCGGGCTGGCCATGCAACTCACCAACATTGCTCGCGATGTCGGCGAAGACGCCCGCAATGGCCGGGTTTACCTGCCGCTTGACTGGTTGCGCGAGGCCGGTGTCGATCTGGACGCTTGGCTTGCTGACCCGCAGCCGCTGCCGGCGATTCGCGACATCACACGCCGCCTGCTCGAGGAGGCCGATGTCTGCTATCAGCGCGCCGAATCCGGGATCGCCGACCTGCCGCGCAGTTGCCGGCCAGCGATGATGGCGGCGCGGCTGGTCTACGCCGAAATCGGACGCGAAGTCGAGCGTCGCCAGTTCGATTCGGTGAGCCAGCGCGCGGTGGTGTCGGGGCAGCGCAAGCTGGCGCTGCTGGTGCGGGCAATGCGTGCAGGCGCCTTGGCGCCGCAGCGGGCACACAGCCACCCAGCGCTGCCAGCGGTGCGGTTCTTGGTCGAATCCGTGCTGGATGTGCCCAATCCAGAGCGCCGTCCGCAAAGCTTTGTCGACCGTACGGTGGGCATCGTGCAGATGTTCGAACGGGTCGCCGAGCGGGACCGCCGTCAGCGCACCCTGCTCGCAGGTTGACCCTCTAACGCACCCGCGGCATCCGCCAGGGCAGCATCAACCGCGTGCTTAGCCGTTCGAGCTTGCCCACGTCCAGGCTCTCGTGAAACGTGGTGGCGCGCTCGCCGCAGACCGTCGCGTCCAGGACCGCGCGTTGGTAGAACGGCGTGTCCTCGAGCGTCTCGACAACCTGGGGTGCATCGGCGCTGCGCATGTGGCGCGGCACTCGCCAGAAGGTGCGCGACAAGGGGTGGCGGGCGTCGGCAGCAAAGGATTCCACAGCGCCGTCGGGACGGAAACGCAGGGCCAGCAGGCGGTCGGCCCCAGCCTTCTGACGCACGTCGTAGACCACCGCGCTGCTGCCATCAGCCAGCGTGCTGCGCGACCAATCCCAGCTGGAGAACGGCCGCTCGATGGGTTCGCTGCCTTCGTTCGAATCAAAATAGCCGGCGCCTTCCCAGCGCAGGTCCGGATGGTCAAGATCCACTTCGACTCGCGATGCGGGTGCCAGTGGCCCCCAGTGATGCCGGGCATCGTCGTCCAAGGGCCAGGTCTGGTTGAATAGCGCACCCGGATGCAGGCGAATGCGACCGCGCACCCGCTGCGGCAGCGGATTGGACCACTCGTCGACCGTGATGGTCAGCGCGCTGCCGTCCCAGTGAAGCGCGCTGGGACCCACGGCAAAGTGGTCCACCGAGCGTGACATGCTGGCGCGCGAGCGCTCGGTCATGGTCCAGCGTCGCACGCCTGGTCCGTAGAGGCAGACATTGATGCAGCAGTGATTCTCGGGATCGGCGTGGCCGCGTTGGCGGGCCCAGTGGTAATACGAGGAGAACACGCTGCCGACAAAGGCGATCACGGTCAGGCCGTAGCGTCCGCAATCGCTCAGGGCATCGACGTACCACCAGAGATAGCCACCCGCCGCGACGGGCTGGTCGAATCGAGGTGAGCCATCAGCGTGGCGGCCGCCAGTCGGCCGGACATGGCTGCCATCGGAACGCCCGGGCCCGGGTGAGCGCTGCCTCCCGCCAGGTAGAGCCCCGGGATCGCCGTCGACGACGCAGGTCGCCGGAACGAGGCCATCCAGCCATGGCACGCTTCGCCATATAGGGCTCCGCCCGTCGCCGGAAACAGGCGCTCGAAATCCTGCGGCGTGGTCAGCACCGTCTGCTGGGGATCGTGCTCCAACTGCAGGCCACAGCGTTGCATTAGGGTCATGGCGTTGGTGTGACATTGCTCGATCTCCTCGGGGTCCAATTGGCGGAGGTCGCCGATTGCCGGCGCATTAACCAGAGCCAGCAGGCGTTCGCGTTGATGGATGTCGGCATCGTCGTCGTGGCGATCTTGCGCACACAGGTAGACCGTGCCTTTTCGCGGCAGACGGCCGTGGCCGAAAATGTCGCGGAATTCACTGCGGTAGTCGTCGTCGAAAAAGACGTTGTGGTGAACCAGCGGGAGCCCGCGCGTCTGTGCGTGCAGACACCAGGTCATGGCTGACAGCGACCGCGCTTGAGGGGTGATCGCGGGCGCCGCGCCTTGAACACCAGACCCCAACAAGCCTTGTGCCAAGGCGGCGACATCGCCATTGAAGACCACAGAATCTGCCGGAAGCCGCTCACCACCAGCCAGCACCACTGCACTGACTTTGCCGTGGTTCAGCTCGATCGACTCGACCGGGCTCGCAGTGCGAATCTGGGCGCCGTTGCGTTGTGCCAGTCGCGCCAACGCCCGTCCGATCTCGACCATTCCACCGCCGACGGTCCAGACGCCTTGTTGCTCGACATGGGCTACCAACATCAATGTGGCGGGCGCCGCAAATGGCGATGAGCCGCAGTAGGTGGCGTACCGGCCGAATAGTTGTTGCAGGCGTGGGTCGTGGAAGTGCCGAGACAAGGCGCTCCAGAGGTCGCGGAACGGCCCCAGCCCGAACAGCACGGCGGAGCCGTGGAGCCCAAGGTCGCTCATCATGCTGGGCAGACTCGGTCGCGCCGAGCGAATGTAGGGGCCCTCGAGGGTGTTGTAGACCTCCCGCGACTGAGCGGCAAACGCGAGATAACGCCGCGCTTCGGCGGGCCCGGCAAATACGCCGATCGCCTCGGCAGACCGTTGTGGATCGGCGAACAGGTCGAGTTGGCCGCCGCTGCTCCACGCATGTCGGGCAAGGGTTCGTACCGGCGTGAGCACGAGTTCATCCTCAAGGCGCAAGCCTGCCTCGGCGAACAGTCCCTCGAACACCCAGCGCATGGTGAACACCGTCGGTCCGGCGTCGACGCTGTGACCACCCACAGACACCTGCCGCAACTTGCCGCCGACGTCGTTGGCACGCTCAAGCAGCGTGACGTCAAGACCTTGGCGAGCCAGTGCGGCGGCTGCCGTCAGACCGCCGACGCCGCCCCCGACCACCACGACGCGGTGCGTTCGCAAGGCTGGCGTCATCCGAAAGCGCGACCCTTGTAGCTGCCCTCGGGGGCTACAGGAATGAAGCGGGCGAACATCGATTCGGCGAAGAAGCCCGACTTGTGTGCCGCTTTAATGGCGTCGAGATGGGCGCCAGTGCGCGCGTAATGGTCCATGTCGTCGACCTTGTTCCAGATGCTGAAGGTCGCCTGACGGAGCAGCGGCGCTTCGCCCAAGCCGGTGGCGAGCAGGCAGCCGGGTGCGTCGGCCAGCGCGTCCTGAGCGGGAGGCGCTTTGCGCCAGAATGCTGCGGCCCGTGCCGGCTTGATCGAGGCCCGGGTGAGGGCGGCTATCGGTCCAGTCAGGGGCGTTTCGGCAACAATCGGCAGGCTCATGCCGGACCAGCTGCCGCGGCACGAGTAGGTGTGCAGCCGAATACTGAAGAACTCGCGGGCGTGGCTGCGGTAACGCTCCACCAAGGGGTGCGATCGCACAAACTCTGCGGCCTCGGCGTCGCTGGCAAATACGCAGAACAAGCCTTGTCGGGTGGCGCTGGGTCGCAGTCCGAATCCACCATCTTCGCCACTGCCCAGCACCTTGAAAAACTGCAGCCCGGGGATGTCGTCCATGTCAAAACGGCCGACAACAAAGCGGGAGAAGCCCCACATCCGGGACTGCTCTGCAATGTCGAGCAGAATCAGCGTCGCGACCGGACCCTCGGTCGCCATCGCTAGCTGTCCAGTCGCTCGCCGAGGTCGCCCAGGCCGTACTGACGGAGTTTGACGTACAGGCTCTGACGCGACAGGCCGAGCATCTCGGCTGCGCTGGCGCGATTGTCGCGGGTCAGTTCGAGGGCGGCTTCGATGCAGAGCTTCTCGATCAGTTCAGCGGTCTCGCCGACGATGTCCTTCAGCGGGACACGGCCCACCAATTCGGTGAGTTGGCTTGCGCTGCGGGTCAGTCCATCGGGCGTGGCCGGCTCCTCGAGTCGGGTGGCGACGTCGCGGACGCTGAAGCACAGGAAATTCCGCCCGTTGACATGCAAGGCGCGGGCCGACATCTCGACCTGGGTCTGCAAGCCGTTTTCGCCGCGCAGGGTCGTGGCAAACAGTCGAACCGAGCCGCGTTGGCGCAGGTTGGCCAGCAGCACCGAGAGGTCTACCCCCGAGCGGCCGAGCCAACGGTCCAAGGACTCGCCGAGGAGAGCATTGGGGTGCGCCAATTGCGCCAGATCGGCGAACGCTTGATTTGCGCTGACGACGATGCCGCTCGCGTCGGTGACGACAAAACCATCTGGCAATTGGCCGAGCGCCTCGAGGGTCAGCGCCGTGTTGTCTTGGGCTTCCTGGCTCGACGCCAAACCTCGGCCAACCAGGCGGATCAAAAACAGGCTCTGGTTGTCTTGGCGGAACACGCTGGCGCTGACTTCGGTCTCGTTGCCACCAACGGCGAGGCGTGCGCTGCTGGCCTGCCCGCGGCCGGTGCTCAGCACCGAGGTCAATACGCTGTCGAGTTCGTTGCGGTTGGCTGCGTCAAAACAGTCGTTGAACGCTCTTCCAGTGGGCTTGCGGCCACCGGCCGTCAGCAATTGCTCGGCTGCAGTGTTGGCCTCAAGGATGCGACGACTGGCCGCATCGACCACCAAGGTCGGTTCGGGCGCGGTTTCGAACAGCAGCCGGTAGCGGGCTTCCATCTGGCGCATGCGTTGATAGTCGCGCTCCATCGCCTGATGCGAATCGACCAGGCGCTGTTGCAATTCGGTGACGCTGCGCAGATCACGGCCATAGGCGAGGATGCGGCCATCGCTCAAGCGCGCCGACCCATATTGAATGGGCAGCGACTGGCCGTCGCGATCGACATGGTTGATGTGGCGCCATTTGCGTTGACGACCCACGCGGGCGTCTTCGAGCAGTGCGTCGACCTTGTCGCGGCATTCCGGGCTGACGACATCAACCAGCAAGCGACCGATCCAGGCCTGGGCTTGCTCAAGCTGCGAGTCGGCTTGGGTCAGTCGCGCGCGCTGGATCCGACCCTCATCGTCGAGGATTAGCGAAATGTCGGCTGCGGCAGCCAGCAGCGAGGCAGCCGCCAGCGGTTCGACGGTGCTGACGACGTCAACTGCATCGGGGTAGCCGTTCTGGGTGACCTGTCCGGTGGGGCTCTTGCTCAATTCGGCTGTGCTCGTTCTTGGATCAGGCGGTCGGCCGCTCGCAGGGCGTCGAGGGCGTCACCGGAGTAGGCTTCAGCGCCCAACATGGCACGAACGCTGGCATCAAAGACCAGCGGACCGCCGACCATGATGCCGAGTCCCGGGTTCAGCGACGCGCTGCGCACTTCGCGAATCAGTTGGCTCAGCGCATCGAGGTGGGCGCTGTTGCTGACCGACACGGCTGCGACGTCGTACCAGTCCGAGCGCACCGCGTCGATCAAGGCCGCGGGCTGCGCCTCGATTTCGGCACAGGCACTCCACCCCGCGCGGCGGAAGAACTGCGTCAGCATGTAAAAGCCCAAGGTGTGCTGACTGCCAGGGGCCGGTGAGAGCAGGATGCGTCGCTGCGGCTGGCGGAACTCGGGCTCTGCGCAAAACTCTTCGGCGAGCGATTGCACCAGGCTCTGGATACGCCACAGCGCTAGGGTGACTTCGGGGAACGTGCAGTCGTCGGTTTCCCAAAGTCTGCCAATCTGCCGTGCGGCCGGCGCCAGCAGCTCAAGATAGAGCGCAGGCAATTCGTGGCCCAGCGATCGCAAGCGGGCGAACTCGGTCTCGTGCGCCGCAGCGTCGAGCGCGAGGCAGGCGCATACATAGTCCTGGACATCGGCGGCGCTCACCGGCGCGGGGATGTGCTGAGGCAGGTCCATCGGCGGCCGCCGATGCGACCGGAGCAATTGCGGAATGATCTGTGCGCTGAGCGTTTGCATCAGTTGTGATCGCGCGTCGAGACCATCGTCGGCCCGCAGCTCTTGCCGCTGGCCTGCGGTCGCGGATGAGTTCCCGTGATCGCCGGACGAGGTGCCCTGAAGGCGCTTTGCAGACATCGAATTTGCGCCCATGGCGCCCTCCGGTTAAGTGGATGTGATACCGGACGTCTGTTTTTATGCACTGCTCTTTTTTGCTGATGGTGTCCCCGGAAGCGCCCTGTGTCAATCAGCAAAGCGGATTTATGTGACACCCCACCCTGACAGTTTGCAATTGTCAACGCTAGAGGACGTACAGTTTAGTTGACACTTTGGCTTCGGCGCTCTAGATTGGGTTGCACAAGCCACTGTAAGGCGGGGCAACGGACATGCAGGGCACACCAGTCGGCGGCAGCAGACCGCCGCTCTACACCGAGGAGGAGCGCCAGCGGCGGGATCAGACGCCCTGGACGCTGGTGCAGGGCGTGCTTGCGCCTTTGCAGTTCATTGCCTTCGCGGTGAGCCTCTTTTTGGTGTTGCGTTTTTTACAGACTGGCGAGGGCGAGTCGGCTGCCGTCGCCTCGGTAGTCATCAAAACACTGTTCCTCTACACGATCATGGTCACCGGCGCGATCTGGGAAAAGGTGGTGTTCGGCCAGTACCTGTTCGCCCGCCCCTTCTTCTGGGAAGACGTGTTCAGCATGCTGGTCATCGCGCTGCACACGGCTTATCTCTTGGCCCTGTTCACCGGTTGGCTCGCCGTGCGCGAGCAGATGCTGTTGGCGCTGGCGGCCTACGCCACCTATCTGATCAACGCTGGACAGTTCATCTGGAAGCTCCGCATGGCTCGACTGCAGGGTGAGCGCGAGAAGGCTGGGGCTGGCAAGTCATCGGCTGCGGCGGATGGCTTGGGAGTGGCGGCGTGAACGCGGTCATCGATTTCCGCCCGCGTGACGCCGGCTGTGCCGATGCGCCGGTGCTGCGCGAGCGCGGTCAGCGCGAGGTGTTTTGCGGCCTGACCGGCATCATCTGGTTGCACCGCAAGATCCAGGATGCGTTCTTCTTGGTGGTCGGTTCGCGCACCTGCGCCCACCTGATCCAGTCGGCGGCGGGCGTGATGATCTTCGCCGAGCCACGGTTCGCCACAGCCATCATCGACGACCGCGACCTCGCCGGTCTGGCCGACGCCAACGACGAGCTCGATCGCGTGGTTGGCCGCCTGCTCGAGCGTCGTCCGGACATCAAGCTGCTGTTTCTGGTCGGTTCGTGTCCTTCGGAAGTCATCAAGCTCGATTTGCACCGTGCGGCGCAGCGGCTGGACGGCGTGTTCCGCGGCCGCACCCGGGTGCTCAATTACTCGGGCAGTGGCATCGAGACCACCTTCACCCAAGGCGAAGACGCTTGTCTTGCCGCCCTGGTGCCGGAGTTGCCGGCTGCCGCTTCTGCGGCTGCGCCCGACCTGTTGCTGGTGGGCACGGTCGCCGACATCGTCGAAGACCAGTTCTTGCGCACCTTCCGCGCCATGGGCATCGAGCGCGTCGCCGCGTTTCCGCCGCGCCGGTCCACTGAATTGCCGGCAGTGGGACCTAACACTCGCATCCTGCTGACCCAGCCCTTCCTCGGTGACACGGTACGTGCGCTGGAGGCGCGTGGTGCGAAGCACTTGGCGGCGCCGTTCCCGCTCGGCGAAGAAGGTACGACGCTGTGGATGCACGCCGCCGCCGATGCCTTTAACGTGCCCAAGGCGCGGTTCGAGCAGGTCGTCGCACCGCTGCAGGAGCGCGCCCGCTCCGGCATCGCCCGCTATCGTGAAGCACTGGCCGGCAAGCGCATCTTCTTTTTCCCGGACTCACAGTTGGAACTGCCCTTGGCGCGCTTCCTGTCGCGCGAGTTGGGCATGCAGTTGCTGGAAGTCGGTACGCCCTACTTGCATCGACAGTTGCTGGGCAAAGAGCTCGAGTTGCTGCCGGCTGGCACGGCCCTCTCGGAAGGCCAGGACGTCGAGCGCCAGCTCGATCGCTGCGAGTCGGCGGGTCCCGATATCGTTGTCTGTGGACTGGGGCTCGCCAATCCCCTCGAGTCGCGCGGCATCACCACCAAATGGTCGATCGAGCTGGTGTTCAGCCCGATCCACGGTTTCGACCAGGCGGCCGACCTCGCCGAGCTGTTTGCCCGTCCGCTCAACCGACGCGACCGTCTGGTCGCCCTGGAGCGCTGACATGCAACTGACACTGTGGACCTACGAAGGCCCGCCGCACGTGGGTGCGATGCGGGTCGCGACTGCGCTGGAAGATGTTCACTACGTGTTGCATGCGCCACAAGGCGACACCTACGCCGATCTGCTCTTCACCATGATCGAGCGACTGCCCAAGCGCCCGCCGGTCACCTACACCACCTTTCAGGCGCGCGACCTCGGCGGCGATACCGCGGAGCTGTTCAAGAACGCTGCCCGCGAGGCCCATGAGCGGTTCAAGCCGGCGGCAATGATGGTCGGCGCCTCGTGCACCGCCGAGCTGATCCAGGACGATCCAGGCGGGCTCGCGGCGGCACTTGACCTGCCGATCCCGGTGGTTGCGCTGGAGTTGCCCTCGTACCAGAAGAAAGAGAACTGGGGCGCGGCCGAAACCTTTTACCAGATGGTCCGTGGCCTGGCTGGACCGCATGCCCCGGCGCCGGGTACGCCCCGCCCGCCGCGAGTTGCTGGAGCGCAGCCGTCTTGCAACATCCTCGGTCCGACCGCGCTGGGATTCCGCCACCGCGACGATGTGCGCGAGATTCGGGGCCTGCTGGAGTCGATCGGGGTCGAAGTTCGGGTGGTCGCGCCGCAGGGTGCCACGGCTGCCGATCTGGCCCGCTTGGGCGAGGCCGATTTCAATGTTGTGCTGTATCCGGAGACGGCGGGCAGTACCGCCAATTGGCTGCAACGCAATTTCGGCCAGCAGTACACCCGCACCATTCCAATCGGCGCAATCGCCACTCGCGAGTTCATCGCCGAGGTGGCTGACTTGGCTGGCATCGACCCAGAGCGGGCTCAAGCAGCGGGACGCTCGCGTGCGCCGTGGTACTCGCGATCGGTGGATTCGACCTACCTCACCGGCAAGCGAGTGTTCGTTTTTGGCGACGGCACCCACGCCGTGGCTGCGGCGCGAGTGGCCGCTGAGGAGTTCGGCTTCACCGTCGTCGGCATCGGCACTTACAGCCGCGAGTTTGCACGTGAGGTGCGTGCTGCCGCCGACAAGTACGGCGTCGAGCCGCTGATCACCGACGACTATCTCGAGGTCGAGGCGCGTGTCGCCGAGTTGCAGCCCGAACTGGTCCTCGGTACGCAAATGGAGCGCCACATCGCCAAGCGTCTGGGCGTGCCCTGCGCGGTGATTTCAGCTCCGGTCCATGTGCAGGACTTCCCCGCCCGCTATGCCCCGCAGATGGGATTTGAAGGCGCCAACGTGCTGTTTGACACGTGGGTTCACCCGCTGATGATGGGGTTGGAAGAACACCTGCTGGGCATGTTCCGTGAGGACTTTGAGTTCCACGATGGCGCGGCCGCATCGCATCTGGGTCATGGCAGCTCGCGGCCACAACCGCCCGAGGCGATTTCGCCGATCGCGATGGGCGAGGCTGCCGCGGCGGCAGCGGGTTTGGCCACCAGCGCACCGGCCGGCGAGCCGGTGGCAGGCGAGCTGGTCTGGGCCGCCGACGCCCAAAAAGAGCTCGGCAAGATCCCCTTTTTCGTGCGCGGCAAGGCTCGCCGCAACACCGAGGCTTATGCCAGCCAGCACGGCGTCGCCCTGATTACCGTCGAAACCCTCTACGAGGCCAAGGCCCACTATGGACGCTAAGGTCAAGGGCGCCCGCGTCCACGCAGAGAGCGATGTCCATGTGGCCATCCTCACCATGGACACGCACGTGGCCACCGCGACTTTCAAGGCGCGTGCGGCTCTGGCGCGCCTTCACCCCGGTATCGAATTGAGTTTGCATGCGGCCTCCGAATGGAGTGCCAGCGAAGCGGCGCTTGACGCCTGCAAGGCCGACATCGCGCGCGCCGACATCGTCGTGGTCACCATGCTGTTCATGGAGGACCACTTCCTGCAGGTGCTACCCCTGTTGCAGGCCAAGCGGGACCAGTGCGACGCCATGGTCTGCATCATGTCCGCCCCCGAGGTGGTCAAGCTCACCCGCATCGGCAAGTTCGACATGAGCGGCCCAACCAGCCCGGCCATGGCTCTGCTCAAGAAGCTCCGCGGCAACCGTGGCAACGCGCCCAAGGGTGGCGCCCAGCAGATGAAGATGCTGCGCCGCCTGCCGCAGATTCTGCGTTTCATTCCGGGCACGGCACAGGATGCGCGCGCCTATTTCCTGACTTTGCAGTATTGGTTGGGTGGCTCCGAAGACAATATGCTCAACCTCGTGCGGGCGTTGGTGAATCGCTACGCCGACGGCCCGCGTCGTGTGTGGCGCGGCCGTGTCGAAGCCCAGGCCCCAGTGGATTACCCCGAGATCGGCGTCTACCACCCGCGCATCAAGGGCCGCATCAGCGACGACGAGTCCCTGTTGCCGACTTCCTCGAAGGCTCGAGGCACCGTGGGCGTTCTGGTGCTGCGGTCGTATCTGTTGGCCGGCAACACCCAGCACTACGACGGCGTTCTGGCCGCACTCGAGGCCCAAGGGCTCAATGTGCTGCCGGTGTTTGCCTCGGGACTCGACGCCCGTGAGGCGATTGACCAGTTCTTCGTTCGCGATGGCGTGACCCGGATCGACGCCATGGTCTCGCTGACCGGGTTCTCGTTGGTGGGCGGCCCCGCCTACAACGACTCCAAGGCCGCCGCCGAGGTCCTGTCGAAGCTGGATGTCCCCTACGTCGCCGCTCACCCGGTCGAGTTCCAGAATCTGGTGGACTGGGGTGGTTCCGAGCGGGGCCTGTTGCCGGTCGAGAGCACCATCATGGTGGCGATCCCGGAACTCGACGGCGCCACCGTGCCGATGGTGTTCGGTGGACGCCCCGGACCGGCGGGCAGTCACTGCACCGGATGTCACCGCCAGTGCAGCTTCGACGAGAGTCACAGCGAGCAGGACATGTTCACCTGTGTTGAGCGTGCTGCGACGCTGGCCGCACGGGTCGCTAAATGGGTGTCTCTGCGTCGGTCCCAGCGGGCCGAGCGCAAAGTCGCCGTGGTTGTCTTCAATTTCCCGCCCAACGCCGGCAATACCGGCACTGCGGCGTATCTGTCGGTGTTCGAGTCGGTGTTCAACACCCTGCAGGCGATGCAACGCGCCGGTTATCGCGTCGACTTGCCGGAGAGCCCGGACGCGCTGCGCATGGCTGTGGTCGAGGGCAACGCCCAGACCTATGGCGCGCTGGCCAACGTCCATGTTCGCATTCCCGCCGACGACCACGTGCGTCGGGAGCCGTGGCTGCGTGAGATCGAAGCGCACTGGGGGCCCGCTCCGGGTCGCCAGTTGAGCGATGGCGCCAATCTCTTCGTGCTGGGCGCGCAATTCGGCCAGGTGTTCGTGGGCGTGCAGCCGGGCATGGGCTACGAGGGCGATCCGATGCGCCTGTTGTTCGAGCGTGGTTTTGCGCCGACGCATGCGTTCTCGGCCTTTTACCGGTGGATCCGCGAGGACTTCGGTGCCGATGCCGTGCTGCATTTCGGCACCCACGGCGCGCTCGAATTCATGCCTGGCAAGCAGACCGGCATGAGTGGTGCCTGCTGGCCGGATCGTCTCATCGGCGACCTGCCCAACCTGTACCTGTACGCGGCCAATAATCCGTCCGAAGGCGCAATCGCCAAGCGCCGTGCCGCCGCAACGCTGGTCAGCTACCTGACGCCGCCAGTCGCCGAGTCGGGCCTATACCGCGGACTGACAGATCTGAAGGCCACCCTCGACCGTTGGCGTGGTCTCGATGACAGCATGGCGGTTGAACGCGCGGGAATCGCCGAGACGCTGCACGCACAAGCGGTGGCCGTCGACCTGTTCGCTGCCGACGCGCAGTGGCCCAGCGGCGATGCACTCGATGCGCTGATTCAGGACATGACGCGCCAACTTCTCGAACTCGAATACACCCTGATTCCTTACGGCCTGCATGTGGTGGGTCGCGCCGCGTCGCCGTCCGAGCGCGCCGATTTTCTGGTGTCGATGACCGAGTGCAGCGACGGTCTGGCGCCGAGTCGCGCGGCGATCGAGGCGCTGGTCGCCGGCGCGTCTGGCAGCCGATTCGCCGAGCTGTCGGGGTTGTCGAGGTCCGACGAGAGTGCGCGCATGTACGAGCAGTTGCGCAATGTCGATCGGCAGTTGGCGGTCGACACCGAACTCGATGCAGTGCTGCGGGCATTCGACGGCCACTATGTGCCACCGGCACCGGGCGGCGACCTATTGCGGACCCCCGAGATTCTGCCGACCGGGCGCAACATCCACGGCTTCGACCCCTTCCGCATCCCCAGCGCTTACGCGCTCAAGGACGGTGCGCAGCAGGCGCAACGCATCCTCGACCGCTACATGGCCGACGGCAATCCGCTGCCCGAGTCCATCGCCGTTGTGCTCTGGGGCACCGACAACCTCAAGACCGAGGGCGCGCCGATCGGGCAGATCCTCGCTTTGCTGGGCGCGACCCCGCGCTTTGACAGTTACGGTCGTCTGACCGGCGCCGAGTTGATCCCGCTGGAGCAGCTGGGTCGGCCGCGGATCGACGTCGTTGTGACTTTGTCGGGCATCTTCCGCGACCTGATGCCGCTGCAGATCAAGCTGCTCGCCGAGGCCTCGTTTGCCGCCGCCAGCGCCGACGAGGCCCCTGAAATGAATTTTGTGCGCAAGCACACGCTGGCCTACATGGCGCAGCACGGCTGCGACCTCGAGACCGCTGCATTGCGCGTCTTCGGCAATGCCGAGGGGGCTTACGGTGCCAACGTCAACAATCTGATCGAGAACAGTTGCTGGGACGATCAAAGCGAGTTGGCCGAGACCTACTCGCGGCGCAAGGGCTTCGCCTATGGCCGGTCCGGTAAGCCCGTCAATCGGTCCGAACTTCTCCAGAGCGTGTTGGCTGACGTGAGTCTGGCCTATCAGAACCTCGATTCGGTGGAACTCGGCGTGACCACCATCGACGTCTACTTCGACACCCTCGGCGGCATCAGTGGTGCGATCCGGGAAGCCCAGGGCGGCAAGTCGCCCGCCGTCTACGTGGGCGATCAGACCCGCGGCGAAGGCTCGGTGCGCTCGCTGTCCGAGCAAGTCGCCATCGAAACCCGCACCCGCATGCTCAACCCGAAGTGGTACGAGGGCATGCTCAAGCACGGTTACGAGGGCGTGCGTCAGATCGAGGCGCACATCACCAACACCTTTGCCTGGTCCGCCACCACCGGTCAGGTGCAGCCGTGGGTCTATCAGCAGCTCACTCAGACTTTCCTGCTCGATCCCGAGATGCGTGATCGCCTCGCCCAACTTAATCCCGCTGCGTCGGCCAAGCTCGCCAATCGGCTGATCGAAGCGTCCAACCGCAATTTCTGGCAACCCAGTGCCGACACCCTCGAAGCCTTGCGCCGTGCCGGCGAGGAACTCGAGGACCGCCTTGAAGGCGTTTACGAAGGAGCATCCGCATGAGCATCGCCACCGTTCCGGTCAACCAGGTCCGCCGCAGCAGTCGTGCGGACGGCGAGGGCAGCGTCCAGGTCGAACTCGATCCGCGTGTCAAAATTGGCAACGCCAAGGTGTTTGCCGTCTACGGCAAAGGCGGCATCGGCAAGAGCACGACCTCGTCCAACCTCTCGGCTGCGTTCAGCAAGCTGGGCAAGCGCGTGCTGCAGATTGGCTGCGACCCCAAGCACGACAGTACCTTTACCCTGACCAAGCGGCTGGTGCCGACGGTCATCGACGTGCTGGAGTCGGTGGATTTTCACAGTGAAGAGCTGCGCACCGAAGACTTCGTCTACGAGGGCTACAACGGTGTGTTGTGCGTCGAGGCTGGCGGACCGCCTGCCGGCACTGGCTGCGGCGGTTACGTCGTCGGCCAGACCGTCAAGCTGCTGAAGGAGCATCACCTGCTCGAGGACACCGACGTGGTGATCTTCGATGTGCTGGGCGATGTGGTCTGCGGCGGCTTCGCCGCGCCCTTGCAGCACGCCGACCGCGCACTGATCGTCACTGCCAACGATTTCGACTCCATCTTCGCCATGAACCGCATCGTTCAGGCGATCGGTGCCAAAGCCAAGAATTACAACGTACGACTCGGTGGCGTGATTGCCAACCGGTCCGACGCCACCGACCAGATCGACAAGTTCAACAGTCGCGTTGGGCTCGAGACCATGGCGCGGTTCCCGCAGCTGGATGTTATCCGCCAGAGCCGTTTGAAGAAGTCGACGTTGTTCGAACTCGAGGACAGCCCCGAGCTGCGTGCGGTGCAGGATGAGTACCTGCAACTCGCGGCCCGGCTCTGGGCCGGCACCCCCGGCACTGCGCCGGAAGCGCTCAAAGACCGGGAGATCTTCGATCTGCTGGGTTTTGACTGAGCGGCTGATTGGATAAGGGGAGGCCAAGCGTGCACGTCGTCAAGGACCATCTGATCTCTGAGGCGCCGTCCTATCGGGAGCGGCGGCGGATGATCCAGCACTACTTCGATCGCACCGCCGTCGAGGCTTGGGCGCGGCTCACCTCTACTGCGCCGGTCAGCGGCATCCGCGCGACCGTACGCGCCGGCCGCGAGACCATGCGCAATCACCTGCTGTCCTATCTGCCAGACGATTTGTCGGGGCGGCGTGTGCTCGACGCAGGGTGTGGGACCGGCGCGATGGCGGTGGAGATGGCTCGGCGCGGCGCCGAAGTGGTCGCGGTTGATCTGTCGCCGACGCTCATCCAATTGGCTCGCGACCGCACACCCACGGACCTGGGCGGCGGTTCAATCGAATTTCGCGCCGGCGACATGCTCAGTCCGCAACTGGGGACCTTCGACCACGTGGTGTCGATGGATGCGCTCATCCACTATCAGAGCCGTGATGTGGTCCGCGTGCTTGAAGGGCTCGGTCAGCGCACACGGCGCAGCGTGGTGTTCACGTTTGCACCGCAGTCTTTGTTTCTGGCGGGAATGATGATGGCGGGCAAACTCTTCCCGCGCGGTGATCGCTCGCCGGCGATCTATCCAGTGCGCGAACGTGCCCTGCGCCGGATGATCGAGCGCGATGCGGCCATGCGCCATTGGCAAGTCGGTCGCACCGACAAGGTCTCGCGGGGGTTTCTACATCTCGCAAGCGTTGGAGCTGACACGCCGATGAACCCGTTCAGCAAACAGGGTCGTCAGATGTGGCTGCGAATCAGCCCAAGGCTGCTGCCGTTCGCCGACATCGCCACTGCCGACCTGCCTTTGGCGCGCTTGTTGCGGCTGTCGTTGTTCCAGGTGTCGGTGGGGCTGGTGACGGCTCTGTTGGTCGGTACCCTCAACCGGATCATGATCGTTGAGCTGGGCGTGGGTGCGTGGCTAGTGTCGCTGATGGTCGCGGTGCCTTTGCTGGTGGCGCCGTTTCGCGCCGTGGTGGGGTTCAAGTCAGATGTTCATCGGTCAGTTCTAGGGTGGCGGCGGGTGCCGTACATCTGGTTGGGGACCCTGATGCAGTTCGGCGGCCTGGCGATCATGCCGTTCGCCCTCATCTTGTTGTCGGGGGACTCGCATTGGCCCGCCTGGTTCGGTCAAGCCTCTGCGGCGCTCGCCTTCCTGCTGGTCGGAATGGGTGTGCAGACCACGCAGACCGCAGGTCTGGCGCTGGCCACCGACCTCGCTGCCGAAACCACCCGGCCGCGGGTTGTGGCGCTGATGTACACCATGCTGCTGCTGGGCATGATGACCAGCGGCATCGTCTTCAGCCTGCTGCTACAGGATTTCAGTCCGGTCAAGCTGATCAAGGTGGTGCAAGGCGCCGCCGCCTGCACCCTCGCGCTCAATCTCATCGCTTTGTGGAAGCAGGAGCCGCGGCGGCCGCATCTGACCCATCCGAGTCTCGAGCGACCGACCTTTGCCGCCAGCTGGAACGCCTTCGCCGCCAATCCGACGACGTTGCGTTTCCTGGTCGCGCTGGGATTGGGTACGGCGGCATTCAATATGCAGGACATCGTCCTTGAGCCCTACGGTGCCCAAATTCTCGGACTCAGCGTGGCGGAGACCTCGTCGCTGACGGCGCTGATGGCTGGCGGTGCGCTGTTCGCCTTCGCGCTGGCGGCGCGCGCTCTGGCGGCGGGCGTCAATCCCTATCGCCTGTCGGCGCTCGGGCTGGTGGTGGGGCTTTGGGCTTTTGCCGCGGTGTTGTTCGCAGATCCGCTTGAGTCGCCCTTGATGTTCCGGGTCGGTGTGGTGTTGATCGGTTTTGGCGGCGGCTTCTTTTCGGTGGGCACCCTGACATCTGCCATGGGGTTGGAAGAACGCGGTTTCACGGGCATGGCTTTGGGGCGCATGGGGTGCGGTTCAGGCCAGCTGCATGGGGCTTGCAATCGCGATCGGTGGCGCCCTGCGCGACTGGGTCTCCGCGCTGGGCGTGCACGGCTTGTTGGGCGAGGCCATGAATTATTCGTCCTCGGGGTACGCAACGGTCTACGGACTGGAGCTGGTGCTGTTGTTTGCAGGGCTTGTAGTGATCGGGCCACTGGTTCGCAATCGCAGCGCATCGAGTCAATCAGAGGTTGGCAAGTTCGGTCTGGCTGAATTCCCCGGCTGACCGACGACATAAGGGAGACAACAATGGGAACTGGAGCGATTACCGGATTTTTCGATGTGGCGCAGTTGGCCATCTACATGTTCTGGCTGTTCTTTGCCGGCCTCTGTTATTACTTGATCTTCGAGAGCAAGCGAGAGGGCTTCCCCTTGGATTCGGGGCTGCGCAATGGCCGTCGCGACCCAGGCATCATCGCGATGCCGAAGCCTAAGGTTTACCGCTTGCAGCATGGCGGCGAATACTTGGCCCCGCACGACCGTGACTGGCAGGATCCGCCGCCCAAAGCCCAAGCCATCGCCGGCTTTGCGGGCGCCCCCATGGAGCCCACCGGCAATCCGATGCTCGACGGCGTGGGTCCTGGTGCCTACACCAACCGCGCTGATCGTCCCGATATGACCTATGAAGGGCTGCTGCGCATCGTGCCGCTGCGAATCGCTGCCGCCGAGGGCTTCGACATCGAGCATGGTGAGACCGATCCGCGCGGATTCGCCGTGTTGGGCGCCGACGGGCAGGCCGGCGGTACGGTGGTGGACCTGTGGGTCGACCGTTCCGAGCACCTGTTCCGTTACATTGAAGTTGACGCTGCCGGCCACCGCGTTTTGGTGCCGATGAACCTTGCACGGGTCGGCAAACGTGACGTGCGCGTGCAGTCCTTGCTCGGCAGCCAGCTTGCCGCGATTCCCAAGACGGCCAATCCTGAGCAAGTGACCTGGCTTGAGGAAGAGAAGATCTTCGGTTACTTCGGCGGTGGCACGCTATACGCCGAGCCGAGCCGTCAGGAGCCACTGTTTTGAGCGGCATCGACCACAAGCATTTCCCGGGGCCGGAGCACGATTTCGAGCCGGAGCCCGGGCTCCCTGAGCGGCTGCCAGAGACCGAGCAACTGCTGTGGCAGGGGCAGCCTGACACCGCCGCTGTCGCCCGTTCGGTGTTCCACATTCGTGCAGTGGCGGCATATTTCTTGGCGCTGTTGGTCTGGAAGCTGGTGGCCGATTGGCACGATGGCGCGAGTCTCGGTAGCGCGGCATGGGAGACCCTGAAGGTGGCGCCGTTGCCGATGGCGGGTCTTGGGCTGCTGTACGGGCTGGCGCATCTGACCGCCCGTAGCACGCTCTACACCATCACCAGCAAGCGAGTGGTGTTGCGCATTGGCATCGTTCTGAGCGTTACATTCAACCTGCCGTTCAGTCGCATCGCCGCAGCCGATCTGCGTCGTGATGGCAGCGGTCATGGCGATGTCTCGCTGCGTCTCGCCGAGGGCGAGCGCATCGCGTTTGCCCACCTATGGCCACATGTCCGGCCGTGGCGTTTCGCACAGCCGCAGCCGACGCTGCGCGGGCTTGCCGACGCGGCCAGCGTCGCCAAGGTGTTGGCTCAGGCGTGGTCGAGCGCCCGACAGCAGCCGGCCTCGGCCATCGTCGACCGGGCCAGCGTGTTCGATCCGTTGGTCTCGCCGGTGCGTGGGGTGAGCGTCCAATGAGCCGCGGATTCCGGCATCTCCGCCGCCAGACTCCGGCCCTGTTGCGAGTGATCTCGCCATGGCTGCTCCTGGCGTTGGCGGTGTTGCCGGCCCTCGGTTTTTGGCTGGGCCTGACAGTCAAAGGCGAACCGCAACCGCAGTCCGCCGCCAAGGCTGACAGTCAACAGCGTCCGCGTTCGGTGGTTCGAACCGGAGGTGACGACCCGCGGATTGTCCGGTACGTCAACCATCGCGACCTGCGATTCGTTGACCGCAGTGACGGTTCGGTGTCGGTGATTGACGCACTCACTGGTCGTGAAGTGCACCGCGTGGTGGGCGAGGCGGGCTTTGTTCGAGGCGTGTTGCGGGCGATGGCGCGGGAGCGTCGGCGCTTGGCGGCGGACAGCCAGATCCCTTTTCAGCTCAGTCGAGGCCGGGGCGGTCAATTGACCCTCAGTGACCCGGCCACCGGCGAGTCGATACCGCTCAACTCGTTCGGCTCGACCAATGTCGCGGCCTTTGCCCGTTTTCTCGAGACCCCGGGAGGCGCGTCATGAGCGCACGCGCAGCTGAGGCCGTTAGCACCGTGCCGTGTCGCGTCGAATTGGCGCACACCGCCCACGATTGCTACGCCCACGTCATCTTGCAGGGCATCGACGTGGGCCCTGGCGACGAGGTGCTGGTGCACAACCCGCCGACCCGCATCGCCTGGGGTGAGCAGTACGCGGTCGAGCGCCGCGCCACGGTGTCGCGTGCCTCGTGGTGGGCGCGCGCCAAGACCTTCCTGCTGTCGCGATTCGAGCTCGATCTGCTCTACGAGGTCAGCTTCTCGGAGCGCCGCTTTTCGTCCACTCGCAAGTATCCGCGGCCGCACGCCGCCCACGTCAAGACCCTGGTCGCGCAAAGGAAACAGCCATGAACGCCATGACCGACGCCGAGCAACTCCAGCAGGAGCATGTGCTCAACGATTCGACGCAGCGCGCGCAGAAGAACACCTTGCTCGATCCGCGCTTCTACACCACCGACTTCGATGCCATGGACCGCATGGACATCGGCAGCGTCCGCGGGCAGTGGGACGCACTCATGGCGGAGTTCAAGGCCGACCCGAATAACGGGCACTTCGAGCGACCGGTCGACATGCTCGGCAAGGACTACTCGCACCTGCCCGACGAGCTCTACCAAGAATTCGTCGATTTCCTGATCAGCTCGGTCACCGCCGAATTCTCTGGTTGCGTGCTCTACGCCGAGATCCGCCGCCGCGTGAAGAATCAGGACATGAAGGACCTGTTCGGTTACATGGCGCGCGACGAGTCGCGCCACGCCGGGTTCATCAACCAGTGGCTCAAGGATTTTGGCATCGGCGTCGATTTAGGCTTTTTGGTTAAAGCCAAGAAGTACACGTACTTCAAGCCCAAGTTCATTTTCTACGCCACCTACCTCTCGGAAAAGATCGGGTACGCGCGGTACATCACCATCTACCGACAAATCGAGCGGCATCCGGAGCGCTGCTTCCACCCGATCTTTCAATGGTTCCAAGAGTGGTGCAACGACGAGTTCCGCCACGGCGAGGCGTTTGCCCTGCTGATGCGCGCCGACCCGACGCTCACCAGCGGCGTCAACCGCTTGTGGATCCGCTTCTTCACCCTGGCCGTGTTTGCCACCATGTACGTGCGCGACCACGCGCGGCCGGTGTTCCACGAGGCGCTCGGGCTTGAGCCGGCTGCCTACGATATGGAAGTGTTCCGCGTCACCCGAGAGATCTCGCAACAGGTGTTCCCGGTCACGCTGGATTTTGAGGCGCCGGCGTTCCGCGCCGGTCTCGAGCGCTTGCGAGTCATCGCCGAAGCCATCGACACGGCCAAGCGTGAGGGCGGCGTACTCAACCGGGTCCGCCGTGTGGTGTTGCCGCTGGCTGCTGCCGCGACTTTCGTCCGCATGTTCTTTTTGCCGACGCGCAGCCACGCTCTCCCGCAAAACCCGCGCCTCGAGCCGGTCTGGTAAGGGCCCCCGATGTCTGAGATCGTTCTGCCGGCACTGTTCACCCTGTTCGCATGGTGGATCAGCACTGGCGTGATCATTTGGCTCAACCGTTTGCCGAGGCGCACCTACCGGCTCACCTTCACCCTGGCGAGTTGGGTCATGGTGGCGGCGTTCTGGGGTCTTGCGGCGGCTCGTAACGACCAGACCATTGCCGGCGCGTATTGCGGCTTCAGTTGTGCCCTGTTGATCTGGGCTTGGCAGGAGATCGCGTTCTTGCTCGGCTACGTTACGGGTCCTCGCCGTGTCGACTGCCCGGCGGATGCGGTCGGCTGGCGCCGGGTCGGCTTCGCGCTCCAGGCGGTGCTGCATCACGAGCTGGCGCTCTTACTGTTGGGCTTCGGGGTCTTTGTGGTTAGCTGGGGCGGCAGCAACCAGGTGGGGCTCGCCACCTATCTTGTGTTTTGGGTGATGCGGCAGAGCGCCAAGCTCAATGTGTTCCTGGGCGTGCGCAATCTGTCCGAGAGTTTTTTGCCGGCCCATCTGCGCTACCTGCAGACCTATTTCAGCCGCAAGCCGATCAACGCCCTGTTCCCGCTGTCGGTGACGCTCCCTGCGGCGATCGCCTTCGTGTTGTGGGAGTCGGCCGCGCGCGCCGGCGCGTCGCCATTTGAGACTACGGCCTGCAGCCTGCTGGGAATGCTGCTGAGCCTCGCCATCCTCGAGCACTGGTTCATGGTCCTGCCACTGCCGTTCGAACGGCTCTGGCAGTGGGGTATGGGTACACCGGTCGAAGCGCGGCCGGCCACCCGTCTGGGAATGGAGGTCACATGAACTCATTCGATCGCAGCGCAACCATCGAGGCGCTGGATAGCGCACAATTCGCGCCCATGGAAGAGTTGGAATCAATCTTGGAGCGGGTCAACAGTCCGGCGCAGGTGCGTGCGCTGGGTCGTCCCCAACTCAAGCAGCTGGCCGATGAGTTGCGCGAGTTCTTGTTGCGATCGGTGGCCAGCACGGGCGGGCATCTGTCGTCCAATTTGGGGACGGTCGAACTCACGGTGGCCATCCACCACGTGTTCAACCTGCCGTATGACCGTCTGATTTGGGACGTGGGTCATCAGAGCTATCCGCACAAGATCCTCACCGGCCGCCGCGAGCGCATGGGGAGCCTGCGCCAGCTCAACGGCTTGTCCGGGTTCCCGAGGCGTTGCGAGAGCGAGTACGACCACTTTGGTACTGCTCATTCGTCGACCAGCATCTCCGCGGCGCTGGGCATGGCCATCGCGTCGCGCCAGAAGGGCGAGCACGAGGGCCCTGACCGTCGTCGTCATGTCGCGGTGATTGGCGATGGTGCGATGAGCGCGGGCTTGGCCTTTGAGGCCCTCAACAATGCGGGCATCGAGCGCGACATCGATCTGCTGGTCATCCTCAATGACAACGAGATGTCGATCAGCCCGCCGGTGGGCGCGTTGTCGAAATACCTGACCCGCTTGCTCTCGGGGCCGCTGTACACCACCGCCAAAGAGATGGGCAAGCAGGTGCTCAGCACCATGCCGTCGATGCGCGAGCTCGCGCATCGGGTGGAAGAGGCGGCCAAGGGTTTTGTGACGCCGGGCACGCTGTTCGAGGAGTTCGGATTCAACTATGTCGGGCCGATTGATGGCCACGACCTTGACGCGCTGGTGCCGACCCTGTTGAATCTGCGCCGCCTCAAAGGACCGCAATTTCTGCACGTGGTCACCAAGAAAGGCGCCGGCTACGAGCGCGCCGAGGCCGACCCGATCCTGTATCACGGGCCCGGCAAATTCGATCCGGCTGCGGGCATCAAGCCGGCAGTCGCGCCGGCCAAACCCACCTACTCGGCGGTGTTCGGCCGTTGGCTGTGCGACGCCGCAGCGGCTGATCCGCGGGTGGTGGCGATCACTCCGGCGATGCGCGAGGGCTCGGGCATGGTCGAATACGCCGAGCGCTTCCCCGATCGCTACTACGACGTGGGCATCGCCGAGCAGCACGCCGTGACCTTCGCTGCCGGCATCGCCTGTGAGGGCCTGCGCCCGGTGGTGGCGATTTACAGTACTTTTTTGCAGCGGGCCTACGACCAGCTGATCCACGATGTCGCCTTGCAGAAGTTGCCGGTCGTGTTCGCGCTCGACCGTGCCGGTCTGGTGGGCGCCGATGGCGCGACCCACGCTGGCATCTACGACTACAGTTTCCTGCGCTGCATCCCGCACATGCTGATCATGGCGCCAAAGGACGAGTTGGAATGTCGCCGCATGCTGAGTACGGGCCTCGCCTACGACGGTCCCAGCGCCGTCAGATACCCGCGCGGCGCGGGCACGGGTGTTGACGCCACCAATACGCTGGAGCCGCTGCCGATCGCTCGCGCCGAGACGCTGCGCAGCAGCGGCGCCGCCGAGGGCGCGCGGGTGGCTGTCCTTGCATTCGGGTCGATGGTGGCGCCGGCACTCAAGGCAGCCGAGGCGCTCGACGCGACGGTGGTCAATATGCGCTTCGTCAAGCCGATCGACCTCGAGATGATCGAATCTGTGGCGAACAGTCACAGTCTGATTGTCACTGTCGAGGAACACGTCATCCCGGGTGGTGCGGGGTCGGCGTGCGCCGAGGCGCTGGTGGCCTTGGGTGATCGCATCCCGATGGTGCCGATCCATCATCTGGGCCTGCCCGACCGGTTCATCGACCACGGCGATCACGCGACGCTGTTAGCGATGGAAGGCCTGGACGCGGCTGGCATCGAGGCCAGCATTCGCCGGCTGCTCGCCGGCGACTAAGCGTTTGCCCGCGACGGTGCGTGGCTCAGATCAACTGAGCCAGCGTTCCGGCAGGCATGGGCTGGCCTAGCAGGAAGCCCTGGCCGCAGTCGCAGCCAAGATCGATCAGCACCTGCAATTGGTCGTCGGCCTCGATGCCCTCGGCGATGACCAGCATGTCCAGTCGATGGGCCAAGCGGATGATGGTGCCGACCACTTCGCGCGAGATGCTGTCGGTGGCAATGTCGCTGACGAAACTGCGGTCGAGCTTCAGCGTGTCGATGCGGTAGTCCCGGAGCCGTGACAGTGAGGAATAGCCCACCCCGAAATCGTCGATGGCGATGTGCATGCCCAAGGCTCGCAGCTGTTCGAGCTTGGACGCTGCGCTCAGTTCGTCGTCGATCAGCGCCGATTCGGTGATCTCGAGGCGCAGCCAGTCCGGGCTGGCGCCGGAGGTGTGGATCGTCGCGGCGAAGCGCTCGACCAGTTGGCTGCAACGCAACTGGTGGGCCGAGACGTTGACTGACAGCGGCACGATTCTGCCGATGTCGCGCTGCCAAGCTGACAGTTGTTCGCAGGCGCTGCGAAGCGCGAACAGGCCGAACGCGTCGATGTCGCCGGTGAGTTCGGCCAGTGGGATGAAATGGTCCGGCGTCAAGGTGCCGTGCTCCGGGTGCTCCCAGCGCAGCAGGACTTCGGCAGAGATGAGCTGACGATCGCGCAATGCGAAGACGGGCTGATAGAGCGCGCGAATCTCTTCGCGACCAATGGCGCCCGCAAGCGTCTCGATCAGTCCGGTGGTTTCCAGGGCGTGGGTCGCAGGTGCCCCCAGTGTCAGCGGCCGCAGGATCTCCGACCAGCCGATGACGCAGCCCTCGGCGTCAAGGATGACCGAGGCGCCCGCATGAATGTCCAGCAAATGGCCGTTGCGGTGTCGGCGTTGAATCCGGCTTCGACCTTCCCTCGGCATCACCGGCTGTGCGCTCAGGTGCGGTGCCAGGGCGCCCATCACTTCGTCCGCCGAGAACCCGAGCAGCCGTTCGGCCGCCGCATTCCAGCTGGTGACACGGCCATCCGCCGAGTAGCTGACGATGGCGTCGCCGGCGCTTTGGATCAGCGCGGAAAAGAGAGCGTCGTCAGGTCGCTGATAAGCAGGGTGGTTCACCCGGCCATTGTTGGGGCATTGACGGCATGGGGCAAGGCCCGGGCAGCCGTGCCCGCTTGATCTGCATCAAATTCCGCGTTGGCTGGACAGCGAGGCCCCGCCTCGATAGAGTCGAGGGATGTGGCTCAGGCCACCCCGCGATGGTCGAGATTGGCCGTGGCGCGCTCTTTTGGCGGGCCTCCCCGCATTGCAAGGTGGTGAACTTGGTCAGGGCCGGAAGGCAGCAGCCACAGCCGCTCACTGCAAGTGCCGGGGGCAAGGCTCGCCACCCTCGCTTGTCGATCTCGCAATATCTGTGAAAGGTCCAACATGACACTGTCCGTCCTCCACCGCCGCGCCTTGGTTGCTCTCGCTGCCCTTTTGGTGTCTGCCCCCGCTGCTGCAGTCGATGGCATCTCGTTCATTGCCGGAACCGGAGACGACGCCCAGATGGGTTCCGTGGGGCTGGTCTGGAACTGGGACAAGCAGTGGTTCAAGACCGGTGATTGGGCTCTGGGCGGCTACTGGGAGGCTGATGCCTCGTACTGGCGAGGCGACGGCGGCGCCGATAAGAATAGCTTCGGCGGGATCGGCTTCACGCCGGTGTTCCGGTTCCAGAACTCGGGCATGGGCGGTTTGAGCCCGTACGTCGAGGCCGCTGTCGGGATCCACTTCTTCTCCGGGGTGAATCTGGCGGGCGGCAACAAGCTCGGCACGTCGTTCGAATTTGGCGACCACGTGGGTGCGGGGTTCACCTTCGGCGACAAGCGTCAGTACGATCTTGGCTACCGTTTCCAGCACTATTCGAACGCGGGCATCTCGGGCAACAACGGCGGCGTGAACTTCCATCAACTGCGGTTGGGCATCGGTTTCTGAGGGCTGTTCTCTGCCGGACCCGAGGGGCGCTGCGGCGCCCCTTTTGCTTATGCGGGGAGCGGACGGCGGGCGCATAATGCCGGCATGCAAGAGCATCGCGTCCTCGCCCGCAAATGGCGTCCAACCTCGTTCGCTGATGTGGTCGGTCAGGGCCATGTGTTGCAGGCCCTGCGGCATGCCCTGAGCAGTGGGCGACTTCACCATGCGTACCTGTTCACTGGCACACGCGGGGTCGGCAAGACCACGCTGGCGCGGGTTCTGGCGCGCGCACTCAACTGCGAGACGGGCGTTACGGCCGATCCCTGTGGGGTGTGCGGCGCATGTCAAGCGATCGACCAAGGGCGCTTTGTCGATCTGATCGAGCTGGACGCGGCCTCCAATACGCAGGTCGACCGGATGCGTGAGTTGCTCGAGAACGCCACTTACGCGCCGGCGGTCGGGCGCTTCAAGGTGTACGTCATCGATGAGGTGCACCAACTTTCGGGATCGGCGTTCAATGCGATGCTGAAAACGCTCGAAGAGCCGCCAGAGCACGTCAAGTTCGTGCTCGCGACCACCGACCCGCACAAGATTCCGGTCACGGTACTCAGCCGCTGCATGCAGTTCGGCCTGAAACCGATCGCGGTACCCACAATCTCTGCGCGCATGAGCCATATCTTGCGGGAAGAGGGCATCACCGCCGAGCCGGCCGCCCTCGACCTCCTGGCCCGAGCGGCGCGCGGCAGCCTTCGCGATGGTCTGTCGCTGCTGGACCAGGCCATCGCCTTTGGCGGTGGTCAGGTGTCGGCGGGGCCAGTCGCGGCGATGCTCGGGGTGGCCGACACCGATGCGCTGATGGCCGTGCTCGACGCAGTCAGTCGGGGAGACCCCTGCCGCTGCGCTGACTGCTGCCGACGCGGTGGTGGACCGTGGCGTGTCGCTCGATGGGGCGCTGCAAGAGCTGGCGCGGCTGATCAAGCAGGCGGCGCTGCTCAAGGCGCTACCGAGCGGCGACGAGCCTGTTCCCCAGGGGCTGCCCGAATTGGCCGAGCGATGGTCTGCGGCCGATTTGCAGGTGCTCTACCAGATCGCTGTGCACAGTCGCGCCGACCTCGACTGGGCACCCGACCCCGAGGCGGGTTTCGTGATGGCGGTGCTGCGGATGCTCGCACTGGCCGGACCGGCGGGCGATGCCTTGCAGGCCGGCGGCACAGTGACCCGCGCATCGGCACTCCCCACCGCCCGCCTCGTCGGCGCGCGCCTTGGCGTCGCTGAGCGCATCGCAGCCTGTCGCTGACCTTGCGCCGGTGGTTGTTGACGTCGTCGATTCGCCGCTGCCCCGTGCGGATGCACTTGCGTTCGACGGCGATTGGCCAGCCTTGCTTGCGCGCCTCAAATTGGGCGGCCGGGTTCGTTTGTTGGCAGACCGCTGCGTGTTGTTGACGAGCGACAACGCTCATTTGCGGCTAGGTCTGGCGGCCAATCACCGCCATCTGCTGGACGATGAGGCACAGCAGCGGCTCCGCCGCGAGGTCCAGTCGGCCTTGGGCGAGCAGTGGTCGGTCGGCATCGAGGTCAGCGAGCACATGGTGGCGGCTACAACGCCCATGCAACAGCGCGAGTCGGCCCGACAGGAGCGTCAGGCGCAAGCACTCGAATCAATCCACGGCGACCCGTTCGTGCGTGGACTGGTTGAACAGATGGGCGGTGTGCTGGTGGACGCCAGTGTCCGGCCTTTGAAGGATTCTTCGCAAACCCAACAGTGAGGTGCTTGACGTGATGAAGGGCGGATTGGCCGGGCTGATGAAGCAGGCGCAGCAGATGCAAGAGAAAATGAACCGCGCACAGGAGGAACTCGGCGCGATCGAGGTTGAGGGCAAGGCGGGCAATGGCGCGGTCTGTGTGGTGATGAGCTGTCGCCATGAGGTGCGCCGGGTACGCATCGATCCGTCCTTGATGGGCGACGCCGATGACCGTGAGATGCTAGAAGACCTCATCGTGACCGCCTGCAACGACGCGCTCAAGCAAGTCGAGGCCACCACGCAAGCCAAGATGTCCGGGTTGACCGCTGGCTTGCCCTTGCCCCCCGGCATGAAGTTGCCGTTCTAAGCGGCGGCAGTCTCGGGACGTGGACGCTCCTTCGGCCTTGGGTGCTTTGATCGACGCGCTGCGTTGCCTGCCAGGCGTCGGGCCGAAGTCGGCGCAACGGATGGCGTATCACTTGCTGCAGCGAGATCCGACCGGGGCCGACCGCTTGGCTGCTGCCATCGGCCACGCCCGTGAGCACATCGGCCATTGTCAGCTCTGCAACACCTTTACCGAGGACGACCTGTGCGGCTTGTGCGCCAACCCCGGCCGTGACCGCAGTCAACTGGCGGTGGTCGAGACGCCCGCCGATCTGTTGCGTCTGGAGCAGACTCACACCTACCGCGGCCTCTATTTCGTGTTGTTGGGCAAGCTGTCGCCGCTCGACGGCGTCGGGCCGCGACAGCTGGCGCTCGATTCGCTGAAGCGCCGCGTGATCGACAGCGAGGTGCGGGAGGTCATCCTGGCGACCGGCTTTACGGTGGAAGGCGAGGCGACATCCCAGTACATTGGGGCTTGGCTGGCAGACCGCGGCGTTCGGCTGACCCGTATCGCCCGTGGCTTACCGGTGGGCGGCGAGCTCGAGTTCGTCGACAGCGGCACGCTGGCGCAGGCGCTGCTTGATCGGCGGGACATTTAAACGCGGGCGCGGCCCGCACAGAGGAGATTGCGGATGCGCAGCATTTTGGTGGTGAATCCCAAGGGCGGTGCCGGCAAGACCACCTTGTCGACCAACGTTGCCGGCTATCTGGCTCGCGAGGGCGAGCGAGTGGTCATCGGCGACCTCGATCGTCAGCAGTCGGCGATGGCCTGGCTGGATTTTCGCGCCGAACATTTGCCGCACATCAGTGGCTTCGATGCCCGCGACGGTTGGGACAAAGGTCGCCCCAAGGGCTCGACCGCGTTGGTCATCGATGCGCCGGCGGGGATTCATGGCAAAGGCTTGAGCGAGGCGCTGAAGCAGGCTGACAAGGTTCTGGTGCCGGTACAGCCGTCGCTGTTCGACATGGCTGCAACGGAGGAATTTTTGCGCTTGGTGGTCGAGGAGAAGGCTGTGCGTAAGCAAAAGACCTTCGTTGCGCTGGTTGCGATGCGAGTCGACCCGCGCACGCGCACCGCCGCCATGTTGGAGCGGTTCCTCTCACACTTCGAGTTGCCGGTGCTCACCTATCTGCGCGATACGCAGATCTATCCAGCGGCGGCGGCAGAGGGAAAAACGCTGTTCGATCTCGCGCCCAGTCGCACCCGACGCGAGCTTGAGAACTGGCAGCCCTTAGTCGATTGGATTCGGGCCTGAGGCTTAGTGATGGCGCTCGCTGATGATGCGGCGCAGGCGCGCTGCTTCACACTCGAAGTGGACCCACAACACCAGTCCGTTGAACGCCGCGATGCTGCAGATGAAAAAAAGGGTGTGGCTGGTCATGCCGGTCTCTCCAAGGATTTGTCCTAGACAATAGGCGAGTCGACCGCAGTTGTCGATAGCCTGGCCTCCAGGTCTGGAGTTCTTCGGTCGAATCAGATAGACTCTCGAATCTCAGACGCGGGGTGGAGCAGTTGGCAGCTCGTCGGGCTCATAACCCGAAGGTCGCAGGTTCAAGTCCTGCCCCCGCAACCAACAGCAGCCCGTTGATCATCGATCAGCGGGCTTTTTGTTTTGGGGTGGGGCGGGTTGAAAACACCGCGACTGCTGGTAGTGTAGGAGCTGGTTGGCTCTATGGCCGGTCCGCCCCGGGTAAGCATCGGCGGAGGGCCCACATTGTCAGGGGGGTGTTATGGGTTCGTTCAGTATCTGGCACTGGCTCGTCGTTCTTCTGCTCGTCGTACTTGTGTTCGGCACCAAGAAGCTCAAGGGTGTGGGAACCGACCTCGGCGAAGCGGTGAAGGGCTTCAAGAAGGGCGTCCGCGAGGGAGAGCCTGAGCAAACGTCAACTGACGATGCGTCGGTCAAACGTATCGGCGGCGCTGATGCCCAGTCCGCCCCGAGCGGCTCCCGCCAGCACCCACCGCCGGCCTGACCATGTTCGACATCGGTTTCGGCGAACTCGTCGTGATCGGCGTGGTTGCGCTGCTGGTGCTCGGCCCCGAGCGCTTACCGCGGGTGGCGCGCGACGTCGGGCGGTGGATCGGTCGCGCCCGCCGGTACGTTGAGCGGATGCGCGAGGAGATCGATCGCGAGGTCGAGCTGACCGAGTTGCAGCGACTGCGTGACGAGATCGAGACCAAGGTTCGCGCGGCGGCCGAGAGTGTCGACGAGGCCGCTGGGGCAGTCCGACTCAGCCTCGATGATGTCGCTCAACCCCGCCCAGAGGCAACGGCCGTTGCTGCCGTCGAGCCAAAACCCCACGAAACCCCATCCAGCAAGCCGGCCAGGACGCGGGCCCGCACCCGCAAGCCCGCGGCCACCGGTGATGGGGCTCAAACGGGCGGGGTGTCCGCCCCGTCTGCGCCGGCTCGACGTCGGCGTACTCCAGCCAAGCTCGACTGAGCCCCGGCGCACCTTCGGTGCACCCAATACCCTAGACGATTTCAAAAATCTTTTAGATTTAATCTCTTATAGACAATATGAAATTCATGCCCTATTTTTGATCGTGCTGCGGAATTGGCTGGCGGATAGACACCCTAAAACAACCCGATGCCGTTCTATACACACGTGGCGCACTGGCTGCACAACGACAAAAAACGGAGGAGGAGTTATGGATCACAAGAAGGATAGACGCGAGTTCCTTCAGCTCACCGGCAAAGCCGGATTGTCGACTATCGTCGGCAGCGCTGCAGGCATCAACCTTGGGGTGTTCGATCTGGCGCACGCACAACCGGGCAATAAAGTTGCCCCGTTCCGCTTCGCCATGATCACCGATTCGCACCTTTTCAGCGGCGACGACCACAAGTTCGACCGCCAGCTCGAAGACGCTGTCGAGCAGGTCAACAGCATGGAAATCAAGCCTGATTTCGTGCTGTACGGCGGCGACATTGCCCAGAACGGCACCGAGGATCAACTCGTCAAGGGCCGCAAGTTGCTCTCCAAGCTCGACACCAAACTGGTGTTGATTCCCGGCGAGCACGACTGGTATGTCGATATGGGCGCGGCTTGGAAAGGCATGTTCGGTCAGGACCACTGGTCGTTCGACCACAAGGGCGTGCACTTCATCGGCATGAATTCGATTTTGGTGAAGGATTTCTGGACCGCCAAACAGATGTCCCCGCGTGAGCGGATGGCCGCCATGGAGATGCTCGAGGGACCGATCGGCGGCCTCTGGGGCGTCGGTGAGAAGCAACTCGAGTGGCTCAAGAAAGACGTCGCGAAGCTGTCTCCGGACACGCCCATCGTCACCTTCACTCACTCGCCGCTGTGGGACTACTACCCGCGCTGGAACTTCCAGACTGTCGATGGGCCGCAGATCCGCGAGATTCTCTCCAAGTTCGAGAACTTCACGTCGATCCACGGCCACGTGCACCAGACGGTCTACAACAAGGTCGGCAACATGACTTCGATCGGCGCGATGAGCACGTCGTGGCCGTGGCCGTACCCGCCGGTCACGTTGGCGTATCCGGGTTCGCAAATGAACCGTCACGATCCGGGCAACGAAGTCGATGGCATGGGCACCCTGGCGGTGAGCGTCAAGGCCGGTGGCCAGAAGCTCGCCGAGTACCAGCCTTTCGGCGATTCGCTAACCCCGTACCTTAAAAAGGGCCTCAAGGCCTAATCGGGAGACAGATATGAAAGCGACATTCAAGCCTACGCTCGCCATCGCCGTCCCCCTGTTTGTTCTCACCGCTTTGGCGTCTGGAAGCGCCTCGGCGCGTGAGCCATTCAGCAAGGAGGAATTGGACAAGCAGCAAGCCAAGTTGCTCGAGCTGGTGGAGCAGGGCTACAACCTCTGGCACGGTAGCAACCCCGAGATGTCTGGCAACGGTCTGGCTTGCGGAAATTGCCACCCGGATGCCGGCGCCTCTAACCCGCAGACCTTCCCCAAGTACATCCAAAACATGAACCGGGTTGTGCAGTGGGGCGAAATGGTCAACTGGTGTATCCAGAATCCGCAAGCGGGTAAAGCACTGGCGCTCGAAAGTGAGGACATGACGGCGATGTATGCCTACGCCATGAACCTTCACCGCGGCTTGCCGATCCAGCCGGGACTGGCTTCACTGCAGACCAAGCCGGTTCCTGTTAAGTACGGCAAGGGTTTCCCGTCGAAGCCGTCCGGCATTGGTTTTGACACCAAGTAAGTCGGTGTGGCTGCCAGTTGTTATGGCAGCCATGTTGCCGGCTGTCGCAGTACACGCGCAGTCCTGCGTCGACCAGTTCGTCCCGAATTCGTCGATGCAGGATTTCGCAGACCACGGCGACGGCACCCTGACCGACCGGCGAACGGGGCTCACCTGGTCGCGATGTTCGGCCGGACAGTCTTGGCAGAGCGGGTCTTGCGTTGATAAGGCCGCCGAATTCGATTGGACGGCCGCCGAGTCGTATGTGCGCGAGGTCAACGAGCGGGGTGATCTGTTTTACGCCGATTGGCGTTTGCCGAATCTGCGTGAGCTGGCAACCATCAGTGAAGTGAACTGCCAGGATCCCCGCATCAACCTCGAGGCGTTCCCGGGTACGGCTCAAGGATTTTATTGGACGGCGTCCCGAAAGCTGATCGAAGGCCCGGAACTCGCTGCGTTTGCGATGAGTTTTGGTGCTGAGGGGATGCGCGTCAGTCGTTCGGTCGAGACCCACCACGTGCGACTGGTTCGTCGTAGCGACCATGCGCTGTCGGACTCAGGAGCACAGTTTCAGATTCTTACATCCATCAGGAGCATTCGATGAAGCAATCCCGCAGAACCTTCATGATCCGGGCAGTGGCCGGTGTCGCCGCAGCGACCGTGCTGCCGCAAGTCGCTCACGCGACGACGGAAAAACTGTCCGAATCCGATCCCTATGCCAAGTCGATGGGCTTCAAGCTCAACCACGAGGAAGTTGATCCGGCCAAGTACAAGCGTTGGACAGCCGAGCAGCAGTGCAATAAGTGCCAACTCTGGGGTGGTAAGGCCGGAGATGAATACGGCGAGTGTTCGTTTTTTGAGCGCTACACACCCTCTGGTGGCTGGTGCAAGAATTTCAAGGCGGTCAAAAAAGCCTGACGCTTTTCAACGCGCTAAACGTTTCTCCCTGTGGGCCTCGATGTCGAGGCCCACAGTTCATTCTGAATGTCATTTTTTATAGACATTAATGATAGTCAGAGTAAAGTGACACTCATGGTCGGGCGGCGTCCGTCGTTCGAGGATGGGGTCAGGTGTCGTGTCCTCCGTTGTTTGCATTCGAATGGCGGCGCGGTGCTTGGGGGGGGTTCGATGATGCGCATCTTTGCCGTCTTGGCCGCCGGCCTTGCAGGCGTGCTGTTCTTCGCTTTCATGATCACGGACTCGACGCAGGCAGTGCAGCGCGGTCATCGAGGTACAGGCATGGCGCTGATGTACAAGCCCGCAGCACTGGAAGCGCTCAAGCCTCTCAATGCCATCCCCGAAGCCGAAGACCCGGCCGACCCGCCGATCATCGGGCAGCCGACAATCACCGAGCGCTACAAGAACATCCAGGTTCTTAAAGATTTGAGCGTCAACGAACTCTCGCGGGTGATGGCTGGATTCGTGGCTTGGGTCGCGCCCGAAGAAGGCTGCGTCTATTGCCACAACACGCAGAACATGGCGTCGGATGAGAAGTACACCAAGGTCGTCGCGCGGCGCATGCTGCAGATGACTCGAACAATCAACAATGAGTGGACCCAGCATGTGGGTTCTACGGGCGTGACTTGCTGGACTTGCCACCGTGGCCAACACGTACCCAGCGGGGACTGGTTCTCTGCGGCGCCGCAGAAGGCGCGAATGCTGGGCAACCGCGACGGCCAGGACACGGCGGGCGTTGCGACCAATGGCAATACCTCTTTGCCGTACGACCCCCTGACCACCTACCTCACCACGCCCGATGCGAATGTTCGCGTTCAGGGCACGCGGCCGCTGGCGGGTAGCAACCCAACCTCAGTGAAAAAGGCTGAGCACACCTACGCGTTGATGATCTACATGGCGAAATCTTTGGGTGTGAACTGTGATTATTGCCACAACACCCGGGCCCTCGCGCGATGGGAACAGAGTTCACCGCAGCGCGTCACGGCTTGGTATGGCTTGCGCATGGTGCGCAGCCTCAACATCAACTACCTGGTTCCGCTAAAGCCCTTGTTCCCGGAATATCGGTTGAGCCCCGAGGGTGATGGCCCTAAGGTTGCCTGTGCGACGTGCCACAAGGGCACCTACAAACCACTGTACGGGGTCAGCATGAAGGCTGACTGGCCGGAGTTCTGGCGGCGCGGCGGTGTCGACACCAGCAATGAGGTCCGCACCCTCCCAGTCAACCATCCTCGGCCCGATCCGCAGCTGGCCAAGGCGGGCTTGCCGGACTGGGAGACGGGTTACGCGCCTGAGCCAATCCCAGCCGAGGAAGACTGAGGCTCTACCCCGAGGCGCTAGTTTGACAGGGTCGTGGCCGTCGGGTAGTCGGTGTAACCGGCCTCGTTGCCACCGTAGTAGCTCGCCGCGTCGCCGCCGGCCAGGGCAATGCCGAGCCGGACCCGCGTGACCAGATCGGGATTGGCGATGAACGGCCGACCAAAAGCCACCAGATCGGCGCGACCGCCACGCAGAGCCGCTGCGGCCTTGTCGGGCGTGTAGTTGCAACAAGCCATGTAGGTGCCACCAAACGCCGAACGCAGCTTGGCGTAATCGACGCGCGCTTGCGCCAGGTCGTTGCGGTCTTCGCCCTCAACCACGTGCAGATACTCGACGCGCCCTTTGAGCATGGCGGCCACCGCCGAGAACAGTGCTTGCGGGTCGCTGTCGTCAATGTCGTTGAACGTGTTCTCCGGCGAGATGCGCACGCCCACGCGGCCTTCGCCGGCCACTGCTGTAACCGCACTGACCACTTCGTCCAGCAAACGCACGCGGTTGGCGATCGTGCCGCCGTACGCATCGGTGCGATGGTTCGTTTTGTCGCGCAGGAACTGGTCGAGCAGGTAACCGTTGGCGGCGTGAATCTCGACACCGTCAAAACCGGCGGCAAGCGCGTTGCGCGCCGCTTGGGCGTAGGCCTCGACCAGCGGCGGAATCTCGGCGAGTTCGAGCGCTCGCGGCACCGGCAGCGGCTGAAATCCATCGAAGGTGTAGGCTTGGCCATCAGCAGCGATGGCCGACGGCGCCACTGGCGCTACGCCGCCCGGCTGGAAGCTCGCATGCGAGATGCGGCCGACGTGCCACAGTTGCAGAAACATCCGGCCGCCGGCGGCATGAACCGCTTCGGTCACCACAGTCCAGCCGTTGATCTGGGCTGGACTGTGGATGCCGGGCGTCAGGATGTAGCCCTGACCCTCTGGCACGATCTGCGTCGCTTCGGAGATGATCAGGCCGGCACTGGCGCGCTGTGCGTAATAGAGGGCTGTCAGCGGGGTGACTGCGTTGTCGCGGTTGGCACGGCAGCGGGTCAGTGGCGCCATGACGATGCGATTGGGCAGCTGCAAGGCGCCGAGGCGCAGCGGCGAGAACAGGTCAGTGCTCATGGGTCTCCGGGGTGGGCGAACAAAAACGAGCGCTAGTCTCCCACAGCCGACGCTGCATTCGTTGCGTGACCGGTGCGCGGCAGCGCAAAACAGACATCGCCACGCTACCGGGCTTGTGTACCATCTGGACTAAGCACTCCGCTGCCCCATCACACACCGTGTCGACAACCGCCGTGACTGCCCAAGACGATGTGCAATTCTTGCACGACCGCGAAATCGCGCAGATGAAGGCGACGATCGCCGCCATGCGCGATTCGCTTGAAGAGCAGCGACGGCTCGAGGCGGTACACGTTCAAGAAGCGGTGCAAGCGCAAGCCGATGAGATGCGGCAGATGAAAGACACCGTTCAGGCACTGCGCGACGCGTTGGAGCAGGCGCATCGCGCCACGGACGAGGCGGTGCAGGCAACCACTCAGCGGTTTGCCGCTGAATTGGCGCAGATGCGAGAGATCGCGCAAGCCATGCGGGACAAACTGGACACTGAACGCGGTGAGCTCAATCAACGCGTTCAAGCGGCGGTACAACGTCTGGAGGCCGAGAACGTGCAGCTGCGCTCGACCATCCAGACCATGCGTGACTCGATGGAGAACCCCAAGCAATGACCGTCGCCAAGCCCGCCACTCGCGCTTCAAGGGCCAAAAAACCCGGCCAAAGCGTCCGCTTATTCGGTTGCCATGGTCGGCAAGACCTGGCAAGAGAGCCTCCTGCGTCTCTTGCTCTCGATTTCCGAAAAGGTCGCGGCGCTGGATTCGCTCGACGACATCCTGAACCTTCTGGTCGAGGTGAGCACCGAGCAACTGGGCGCCGACCGTAGCACGCTGTTCCTGAACGATCCCGGTACCAACGAGCTGTACTCGCGGGTGGCGCAAGGCAATCTCAGCCAAGAGATTCGGCTGATGAACGATCGCGGCGTGGCCGGCTGGGTCTATCAAAAGGGCGAGCCAGCGATCATTCACGATGCCTACAAGGACAAGCGCTTCGACAGCTCGGTTGACCAGCGCACCGGCTACACCACGCACAGCATCCTTTGCGTACCGATCCGCAACGCCAAGGGTGAGTTGATTGGCGTTGCGCAGGCGCTGAACAAGAAGGACGGAAAATTCAGCAAGGAAGACCAGGAGTTGCTCGCCGCCATCACCACCCAAGGTGCCTTGGGTCTGGAGAGCATGGCGCTGGTCGAGCGGATGAAAAAGATCCGCGAGCAGGAACTGGAGTTCTTGGAGGTGGTGAGCGACCTCACCTCCGACATCAAGATCGACTCGCTGCTCAACAAGGTGATGGCCGAAGCGACGCGCATGCTCAATGCCGAGCGCAGCACGTTGTTTCTAAACGACGAAAAGACCCAGACGCTGTGGTCGCAGGTGGGACAGGGGCTCGGCTCGCTGCAGATCCGCCTGCCCAACACGGCGGGCATCGCCGGCGCAGTGTTTAGCAGCGGCAAGACCATCAACATCCCGCACGCGTACGCCGATCTGCGCTTCAACCCGGCCTTCGACAAGAAATCCGGCTTCTTCACCCGCAGCATCCTCTGCGTGCCGATCATCAACCAGAAGGGCAAGGTGATCGGCGTCACCCAGGTGCTGAACAAAAAGAATGGCGTATTCACGCTTGAGGACGAGTCGCGCCTCAAGGCGTTTACTGCACAGATCGCTATCTCGCTGGAAAACGCCAGCCTGTTTGCCGACGTGCAGAACATGAAGAACTACAACGAGTCGATGCTCGAATCGATGAGCAACGGCGTGATCACGCTCGACGACGAAGGGCGCATCGTCACCTGTAACACGGCGGGTGCCAAGATTCTGCGTCTGCGGGTCGAGGAGATCATTGGTACCAAGGCGGAGGTGTTGTTCAACGAGGCCAACGCTTGGATCATGGACAAGATCCGCAAACTGGCCGACGACCCGACGCCGGACATCACGATGGACGCCGAGATGACGGTGGTCGGCGAGACGGTGTCGGTCAACAGCACCATCCTGCCGCTCTCCAACACCGAGGGCGAGCACCTCGGCAGCATGTTCATGTTCGAAGACATCTCGTCCGAGAAGCGGATGAAGTCGACGATGTCGCGCTACGTCGATCCGGCGATCGCCGACCAGTTGCTGTCGAAGGGCGGCGAGGCGATGGGCGGCCAAAGCGTCAACGCGACGCTGCTGTTCTCCGACATCCGCGGCTTCACTACGCTCACCGAGGCGCTGGGCCCGCAGGCGACCGTGACCCTGCTCAACGAATACTTCGAGATCATGGTCGATTGCATCACCCGTGAGGGCGGGATGCTCGACAAGTTCATCGGCGACGCCATCATGGCGGCCTTCGGCATCCCGCTGGCGCACGACGACGACGAAGACCGTGCGGTACGGGCGGCGGTGGCCATGATCAGCGAACTGCAAACGTGGAACACCGAGCGCGAAGCCGAGGGCAAGCTGCCGGTCAACATCGGTATTGGGCTCAACACCGACATCGTGGTGAGCGGAAACATCGGCTCCAAGAAGCGTATGGACTACACCGTGATCGGTGACGGCGTGAACCTGGCCGCACGTCTGGAGTCCGCGTGCAAGCAGTACTCAGCGAAGATCCTGATCAGCGAGTTCACGCAGGCCAAGCTGCGCGGCATCTACCGCATGCGCGAGGTCGATCTGGTGGTGGTGAAGGGCAAGACCCAGCCCGTGAGCATCTACGAGGTGCTGGATTACCACACGTCCGCGAGCTTCCCCAACATGATGGATGTGCTGGGTAACTTCACCGAAGGCCTGTCACGCTACCGTGCCGGCAACTGGGACACCGCCATCGCCTCTTTTCAGAAAGCGCTGTCGCTCAATCCCAAGGACAAACTCACCGGCACCTACATCGAGCGTTGCGAGCTGATGAAGGCGCATCCACCCGAAGGCGAGTGGGACGGCGTCTGGGTGATGACCGACAAATAAGCGTCTGGTGCGGCTTGGTGGGCGCCAGCTTTAGGGCTGGCGGCGTTACTGCCCTTGCCGGTACCGCGCCTCGACCGCGGCGCGCTGGGCTTCGCTGAGTTCCGGAACATCGGGCACTTGGGCGCGCGCTGCGATCATGCGGCGGGTGATCCACACGCCCGCGACCACCAGGATGAACGGTCCGACCCACAGCAGTGCGTTGCTGACCGAAAACGGCGGGTCGTACAGCACGAACTCGCCATAGCGATCGACCATGTACTGTTTGATCTCGGTATCGGTTTTGCCCTGGCTCATCAGCTTGGCGACCTGATTGCGCAAGTCGACGGCCAGTCCGGCGTTGGAATCGGCGATGGTCTGGTTTTGGCAGACCAAGCAGCGCAAGTCGCTGGCGATGTCCTTGAGCCGCACGAGGTCGGTGCCTGGTGGCAGTCCGTTGGCAGCCGCGGCGGTGTCGCTGGAAGTCACATCGGTGGCCATGTCAGTGTGCCTCCTGGGCTAGCAGCGGTGCCACGTGCTCGGTAAAGAATGCCTCGTCGACCGGTCCGACCTGTTTGTAACGGATGACGCCGGCGCCGTCGATGACGAAGGTCTCCGGCACGCCGTAGACCCGTAATCGATGCCGACCAGACCGTTGCGGTCGATGGCGATCTGCGTGTAAGGATTGCCACGCTGTGCCAGCCATTCGCGGGTGTCGGCGGGCTCGTCCTTGTAGGCCAGGCCGACCAGCGGCACGGCGTTTTTGGCCGCGATGGCGAGCAGCAATGGGTGCTCGGCGACACAGGCGCCGCACCAGCTGGCGAACACGTTCATCAGCCAGACCTTGCCTTTGAGTGCGTCCGGGGTGACCACGGTCTGGCCCTCACTCAGAGCCGGCAGGCTGAAGGCCGGTGCCGGCTTGTCAACCAGCACTGAGGGCAGCTTGCGCGGGTCGTGCTGCAGGCCAATCACGAAGACCACTGCCAGTGCAATGAGCACCAGCAGCGGCAGGATGATGCGCAAGCGTCCGCCCATGCTCAGGCCTGCGCGGGCGACGAAGCCGATGCTGCATCGGTGGCCGGCGCAGCGGCGCGACGCAGGCGGTAGCGCCGATCGAACAGGGTGGTGCCCCGCCGATGGCCATCATGAGGCAGGCGATCCAGACCCAGGCCATGAACGGCTTGACGTAGATGCGCACACTCCAGCCTTGGTCGCTGGCGGCCTCGCCGGGCTTCGGTTCGACCGGTTCACCCAGCGAGACATACACGTCACGGAACATGCCGTAGTCGATCGCGGCTTCGGTCATGACCTGCCGGCCGGCTTGGTACATGCGCTTTTGCGGCTCCATCAAGTAGATGACTTTGCCCTCACCCTCGGTGAGCTCGAACACCCCGTGTTGGGCCACGTAATTAGGCCCGCTGCCCTGATCGACGCCGATGAAGGTGATGCGATTGCTGCCGACCTGCACGGTCTCGGCGGGCTTCATCACCAGGTCGCGCTCAAACTCGTACGATTTGACCATGCTGACGCCGGCGACGAAGGCCGCGACGCCAAGGTGCGCAATGACCATGCCCCAGTAGCTCGCGCCGAGTTTGCCGGCCCTGGCTCCCAACGATCCGCTATCGCCATTGGTGGACAGCTTCGCCAGTTGCCGGCGGGCGTGGTCGGCGGTGCCCCAGGCGAGGATCAGCGCGCCGGTGAGGCCTAGCACAGTCAGCCACTTGAACGGTCCGAGCCACAGCACCGCCGCAGTGGCGAGCAACAGCGCCGCCAGCGTGGGCAGTAGCATCGGCCGCAACACTGCAGGCAGTGTCGACTCTTTCCAGCGTAGATTCGGCGCGACCGCCATGAGGTAGGCGGCAGGCAACAGCAGCGGCACGAACACCGCCTCGAAGTAGGGCGGTCCGACGGACATCTTGCGACCGCTGAGCACCTCGGCGAAAAGCGGATAGAGCGTGCCGAGCATCACCGCGCCCAATGCGGCGCTCATCAGCACGTTGTTGGCGAGCAAAAAGCTCTCGCGCGAGACCTTTCCAAAGCGCCCGCCGAGGCCAATGTCGCGCGTGCGCAACGCGTAAAGCACCAGCGAGGCGCCCACGATGAGCATGAGCATCGACAGGATGAAGATTCCGCGCTTGGGGTCGGTGGCAAAGGCATGTACCGAGGTGAGCACACCGGAGCGAACCAGGAAGGTGCCGAGCAGCGACAGTGCGAACGCCACCAGTGACAGCAGGATGGTCCAGCTCTTCAGCGCATCGCGTTTATCGGTGACCGCCAGCGAGTGGATCAGAGCGGTGCCGGCCAGCCAAGGCATCAGCGAGGCATTCTCGACCGGATCCCAGAACCACCAGCCACCCCAGCCGAGTTCGCGGTAGGCCCACCACGATCCCAGCAGAATGCCGATGGTCAAAAACGACCACGCGGCGTTGGCCCACGGCCGGCTCCAGCGCGCCCAGGTCGGGTCGAGGCGCCCCTCCATCAAGGCGGCCACGGCAAACGCGAACGCCACGGCAAAACCCACGTAGCCCATGTAGAGCATCGGCGGGTGGATGACCATGAACGGGTCTTGCAGCAACGGGTTCAGGTCGCGGCCCTCAGCCACCGCCGGCAAGAGGCGCTCGAAGGGATTGGAGCTGCTCAGCAGAAACAGCAAAAAGAAGGCTTGCAGCACCAGCAGCAGCGTCAGTACTCGAGCGCGATACCCCGCCGCCAGCGCGTTGGAGGCGAGTGCCACGGCTGCGGTCCAGCCGCACAGCATCAGGTTCCACAGCAGGAACGAGCCTTCGTGCGAACCCCAGGTGGCGGCGAATTTATATTGCAGCGGCAGCAGTGTGTTCGAGTTCTCGGCGACATTCAGCACCGAAAAGTCGCTGCCCATGAACAAGGTCGCCAGCAGCCCGAAACTGGCGGCGACCAGTACGAAGGTCAAGAACGCCGTGGTGCCAAGAATGCGATTGGCGGCAGCGAGGTCGACGCCCGGAGCCGCGACGCGGCGCAAGCCCCACAAGTGCTGAAGGCCGATGACCAAGCTGGCGGCGAAGGCCAGCGACAGCAGCAGTTGTCCGATTTCAGCGATCACTTTGCGTCCTTGCCCAGCTTGGGCGGCATGTAGTTCTCATCGTGTTTGGCGAGGATCTCGCTGGCGGAGAACACGCCAGATTTCAGCTCGCCCTGCGCCACCGCGCCCTTGCCCTCGCGGAACAAGTCAGGCAACACACCGGTGTAGCTCACCGGCACGCTGTGTTTGAGGTCGGTCATGCGGAAGCTGATGGTCAGGCCTTCGCGCTGGACGCTCCCAGTCTCAACCATCCCGCCAATGCGCACCGACCGGCCGGACGGCGCCTCGCCAGCCAGCACTTGGGTCGGGGTGTAGAAAAACACCATATTGTCGTTGAAGGCCCGAATCACGCCCCACGCGGTCGCAACGACGGCGACGGCGATAGCAACGATCCACAGCAGGCGTTTGCGGCGGGTGGGCGATTTGATCATTCGGGCGCGGCGTCTTCTTCAATGAGGGCGCGAGCAGCGGCCTCGAGCCGTCGGGCTTGCCATGCGTCAGCCGCCAGCGCGAACAGGCCTAAGGCGTAGCTGATGACAATGGCGGTCAAGGCGGTCATGTCAGATCTCCCGAACCCATTTGGCGCGCGCCTCGCGCAGTGCAAGCAGCCAACGGCCACGCACTAGAACAATGGCAGCGCAGGCAAACCAAACGGCGAACGTGCATATCAGCAAAGTGATCTTCATCTCCGGGGCCATCCGGGCAGCTCCGGGTGCACCTATAGACATGCCCTGATGGAGGGTGTTCCAGAACACCACTGAGAAATAGATCAAGGGAATGTTGACCATGCCGACCACCGTGAACAGCGCCAGCGCCCGATCGGTCTTGTGTTCGTCCTCCACCAAACTGGAGAGCGCCATCAATCCCAAGTAAATAAAGAGAAGCATGAGCTCCGAGGTGAGACGCGCGTCCCACACCCAGTAGGTGCCCCAGGTCGGCTTGCCCCACAGCGATCCGGTAACCAGTGCCACCACGGTCATCCAGGCGCCAGTGGGCAGCAGGGCGCGCATCATCACCGCTGACACCGGGCTGCGCCAAATCCAGAACAGCACCGCGTAGCCCGTGGCTACCGAGTACAGGAACATCGACATCCAGGCTGCAGGAACGTGCAGGTAGATGATGCGATACACCTCGCCCTGCTGGGCATCGGTGGGGGTGCCCGCCAGCGCCAGCCACAGACCGGGAATCGCCAGCAGGACTGGCCGCGCGGGCGAGCCATACGGCGGCCGGCCCGCTCAGGCGAAAAAAAACCGGCGGTGAGCCGAGTTGCTTAAGGAACGTCAACATGACTCATATTCTAGCGTCCCTCGCGGGCTTGGCCCGGACAATCGCCAGCCATCACTCGATGGCAAGGTCGAGCACGCGACGCGCCATCGGCGGCACCAGCAGCAGCGACAGCGCGCTGATGCCCACCAGCGTCGCGAGGGGACCGGTCAGACTCTGGTCGGCTTGCGCCGCCGTCACCGTCGTCACGCCGAAGATCAGCACCGGGACGAACACCGGAAAGCTCATCAGGCTGATCAGGACCTGTGCTTGCCGCGCCATCAGCGCCAGAGCGCTAAACAGCACGGTGAAGGCACCCAAGGCCAACGTACCCGCCGCCAGCGACAGCGCCAGTGCGGCAATGCCGGCGGTGTCGAGGTTGTAGAGCAGTGCCAATGGCACGCTGTAGAGCGCCATTGGCAGGCCGAACAGCAGCCAATGGGCGATGACCTTGCCAGCCAGCAATGCACTGAGCGGAAAGCTCACGGCCTTGAGTTGTGACAGGATGCCGCTGCGGAAATCCGCTTCCAGATGGCGGCTGGCCGAGAGCAGGGTCACCAGCAGGGCGCTGACCCACACCATCCCTGGTGCGATGCGAGCCAGTTGTTGCGGGTCGGTGCCGATACCGAACGGGATCAGGCTCAGGATCATCCAGTGGAAGATGCCGGGCCACACCAGTTCGCGGGGCGCGGCCATGGCCAGGCGCAGTTCGCGGCGCAAGGCCCAGCGCAGCGGCGTCGGGCTGGTTCGGGTGCTGAAGGCGCCGGTAGCGATCGGAGCTGCCGCGGCGATTGCGGCCACCGGTTGCAGGGTCGCCGATCGGCCGCTCAACTCGACGCGGGCGTGGCACAGCGGCTCGAGTGTTGGGTCGAGTTCGGACAGCCGGCGGTGGGTGGCGACGACGGCGATGCCGCCAGCCGCCAGATGGTCTTTGAGCAGCTCGATGAACAGTGCAATGCCGGCCGCATCCAGCGCGTTGACCGGTTCATCAATCAGCCACACGCGACGCTGGCTCGCGGCCATCACCGCCAGCACCAATCGCCGCCGCTGGCCCTCAGAGAGCTGCTCGACTCGCTTGTTGGCTGCGCGTTGCAGACCGACCCGCTGCAGAGCCATGCGAGCCTCATCGGCGCCGAGTCGTACGGCCATTGGTTCGAGCGCAGCGTGCAAGTGTTCGCCCGCAGGCAACTCGCCACGCAAAGCCGGGTTCTGTTCGAACAAGAAGATCTCGCCATCGGCCGGCCAGACCGAATGCAGCGACAGCCGGGGCTGCAATCCCGCAAGCGTTCGCAGCAGCGTGCTTTTGCCGCTGCCATTCGGACCGACCAGTTCGACGAAGCGACCTGCGGGCAGGTCCACCGACAGGGACTCGGCCAAAGTGCTCTGGCCCCGGGTCAGCCGCAGGTCGCGGATCTGCAGGGTGTCGGTGCGGCCGGTCATGGCGGAAAGGCCTATCAGCGGGCCGGGGCAGGCTCGATCTGCAAGGGTACTGCCTCCTTGCCTACAGTCACCGGCGACTTCGCCGCCGACCAGTCACCGGGCTGGCGGATCGCGTTGCCGTTCATCGAGATGCGCGCTTCGACGGACACTTGCCGGAACTTCGACAGCTGCAATTGCGGACTCATGGCCTGCGTGTCGTCGAGTTGGAAAGGCAGCATGCGGCCGGCCACCAGATCAGCAACCGGGAGTCGCAGCACCGCCAAGGGCATCGGTGGGCCGTCCACCGCCTTGGCGAGAATGAAGAGCACGGCGGCGTCCGGGAGCGGCTGCTTTTTGAGCTGCTGGAGCGCTGCTGGACTGAGCGCCACTTGGCCGCGCACCACGGCGCTCGGGTCGGCGGGGCTGGCAGCTTGGGGTCTTGCGCCGGTGGTTGGTCCGGAGGCGGCAGGTTCGGGAGCGCCGGCGGGCGGTTGTTCGCCGAGTTGCGCGAGGATGTTGCCGATCTGTTGGTAGTCGGGCGACGCCGGCAGGAACTGGCTTTGCAGGGCTCGCCAGAGCTTGACAGCGTTGTCACGCTCGCCGGCCTGCATCGCTGCCGTTGCGGCAAGCGCCAGAGACTTTTGATGCTTCGGGTCGGACTTGAGTGCTTCCGCGACCAGTTCCATCGGCCGACCTGCCAGCTTTTCGCCTTGCATCATGGCCGTCGCGTCAGCCAAGTCGGCCAGCAGATCAGGGTGCCCGGGCGCCAGCCGCAGGGCTTGCTCCAACGCTTTTACGGCTTCGGGGTAGTTGCGTTGCAGGCCTCGCGACCGGGCCAAGATCACCCAACCCTCGAGGTTGTCCGGCTGCTCTTTAAGTTTGGCCTCGAGCGCTGCGATGCGCTCTTCGATCGAACCTTGCCCGCCGGGGTGGTTCTCGCCTGCTTTCGGCGGAGCTTCCCGAATCAATACAGACGGCGTGCTGAAACCCCTAAACGCCAGCTTCATGGCCGGTTCATTGGGGTTGCCGATAAAGGCGTAAACGCTACCCGCGATGAGTACAACCGCCACCGGTATCCACGCAGAGTGGACCGTAATCCGGGTTGGTGCGGTCGACGGTGGGTCGCTGCGCTGGGCGGCGGCTTGGGATTGCCACTCCTCGATCAAGGTGGCACGCAGCGCCGGGTCGAGACTGGCGTCTTCGTCGATCTCTCGACGTCGCGCCACCATCACGGCCCACTCGGCAGAGTCATCGTTGGCGGGCACACGGCGTCCAGCGCGCGTCAGCGTCCACCACAGCACACAGGCGACAGCGGAAGCGATGAGGACGGTCAGGAGAATAAAGAGGAGCATGGGGTCAGGCGAAGATAGTGAGCCCGAACTCTAGGCATTTGCCCGACGACTGTCCACGCTGCGGTCGCGAAATTTTTTGGAACTTTTTTACGGGTGTAACAGAATCTTTCTGTCACATCGGGTAGATTTGAATTGGTTGTAGTGCACGAGGCGCGCGAGCTTTGTCGGCGCGGTGTCCAGAAAATCCGGCATTTTGAACATCCAGGGTAAGGCCATGTTGCAAGAAAGCGTTTTGAGTCTTGGGGGGTTTCGTTACCTCAAGCTCGCGGCTTTGGTCGCGTTGGCCAGCCTGATCGCCTACATCGGGGACGACCCGCGGACGGTGGCCTATGGGGGTACCGTTCTCGGGTACGCGCTCGGCATCATTGGTGCGCTGCTCATCGTTTGGCTGATCCTCTTCGGCGCTCGCAAGCGATCCTACCGTTCGAGTCTTGGAACCGTTCAGGGCTGGCTGTCTGCCCACATCTGGTTGGGTTTGTCGCTGCTTGTGGTGGCCACCTTGCATACCGGTTTCCAGTTCGGTATCAACCTTCACACCTTGGCCTACGCCGTGATGGTGGTGGTGATTGTTAGCGGCATCTGGGGTGTGACGGTGTACATGCGCAACCCCTCGCTGATGAGCGGTTTGGTCGGCGGGAAATCGCTGCAGCAGCACGGCGTGATGCTCGCCGAACTCGACGCCGAATCGCGGAATCTGTGTAAGGACATGGGCGACGACATCAAGCGGCTGGTCGAGGCATCGGCGCACACGCCCATCGTTAATGGACTATTTGGCCGCTTTGGCGGGCCTGGCCGTTGTTCGACCGGCGTTGCGGTGGAGGCACTCAAGGCGATCGGTCTCCGCGGTGACAAAGCGGTGCGTGATTTGTACGCGGTGCAGGTGAAGCGCCAGGCGCAACTGCAACGCATGCGCGACTTCCTGCGGGTCAAGGCATGGACCGACGTATGGCTGATGTTTCACGTGCCGTTGTCGGTTGGCCTGATTGCTTTGCTGGCGGCGCACATCGTCGCCGTCCTCTTCTATTACAACGGCAACGTGCTGTTTGACGGCAGCACATTCTCCTGGAGCAGGGGCTGAGCATGAGCGGTCACACGCCTGAAGATCCGATTACGCTAGAGGTCCGCCGGCTGCAGCGTCCTATGGCGGGCCGCAGGCTGCTGTCGTGGCTGTTGTTTTTGGCGGGCGGTCTGGTCTTTCTCGTTGCGCCGCTTTTGGCTTCCTTGCACGGCGGTGATGCGGCGGCTCTGCGTGATCTGCCGGTGCTGGGGGCGATGTTCGCCGACGCGGCTGTCCAGGACGAGGCTCGCACCCTCGGCCGCCGCCCTGATCCGCACGCCACGCCCGACTTTGCCAAGGGCGATGCGGCCGGCAGTTATCAGCTTGCCGACCTGAGCAACTATCAAGCGGCGGCGCCCACGCTGATGGCGCTGGACCGCTGGTGGAATCCCGGCCCGCTGGCGTCTGCCCACCAGCCCTGGGCCAATGACTGTCGCGTTTGCCACAGTGCCGGCTTTGCTCAAGTCAAAGACGCCGATTGCCTGAGTTGCCACAAGGCGGTCAGTGATCACGTCGACCGTAAAGTGGTGCACGACGCCCGCTTGGATGTGCGGTGCGCCACCTGTCACCTTGACCACCAGGGCGCTTTTGCCTTGGCGGAGCAAAACAAGCACGCCGCCGGTCGCGATTGCGCCGACTGTCATGGCGATATCAAAAAGAGTTTTGCCAAGACCGAGACCCAGAACGTTCGCGATTTCGCCGACGAGCATCCCAACTTCCGGGTGCAGATCGCTCAGTCAGGCGAGCCAGGTGCTGGCGTTCGCGAGCTGCGGCGCGTGCGTTTGCCTGCCAAAGGGCAGCTCACAGAGCCGTCCAATCTGAAATTTCCGCATGATGTGCACGTCGCCAAGAAGGGCATCAGCAGCCCCGAGGGCAAGGTGGTGATGAAGTGCGCCAATTGCCACGAGCCCGACGCTAACGGCGTGGACTACAAGCCGGTCAATATGAAAGACCATTGCCAAAGCTGCCACGCACTCAAGATGGAACCCAATCTGTCCAACCGTGAAGTACCGCACGGATCGGTGACCGAGGTGCTGAGCACTTTGGCCGAGTTCTACAGCTTCGTCGGTAGCAGCGGTAGCGTGCCACGTGGCCCTGAGCCGCTGACCAAGACGATCGCCATCCAGCGCCCTGGCGAGCCGGATCGCGCGCCACAAAGCTTTGTACGGACTGGCGGCAGCGCTCAAGGTCGGGCCAGCGCCGCTGCGGTGGAGCTGTTCGAGAAGACCAGCTGCGTGATTTGCCACGAGGTCAGTCGCGTGGCTGGCCCGGGCAAGGCGGGCACGCCGGGCCGCGATTTGCCGCAGTGGAAGATCGCGGCGATCGCTCCCACCCACGTGTGGATGCCGAAATCGCCGTTTAGCCACGCCGCGCACACCAGTGCCAAGTGCGAGAGCTGTCACGCCGCGACTGAGTCCAAGAAGTCGAGCGATGTGCTGATGCCGGCTATCGACGGCTGCCGCGACTGCCATGCAGGCGCCAAGCCGGTGGCCGACAAGATCGTCTCCAATTGCAGCCTGTGCCACGGCTTCCATATTCCGGTAGCTAAACCCGAGGCTTCGCCAGCGAAGCCCTTGCAGAAGGTTGCTGCGGCAGCCGCCGGGGCGCGCCCGTGATGAGTCGCGGTCTCAAGGGTGGTCTGGCGCTGATGCTGGCCTTGGCGGCGTCGCCGGCGTGGTCGGCGGCATGCCACTCGGTGAGTGCTGAGCCACAGGCGCTTTCGCAGACGGAGGTGGACGGCTTGGTCAAGACCACCGCAACGGTGGCGCGGCAGCTCAACCAAACCAAGGCCACCATTGCGGTCGTCGATCGCGTCGGCAATGTGCTGGCGGTCTGGCGCACTGGCGATGCGTTTGATGTACGCATCCGCAGCGGCTTGGTCGCTAGTACGGCGTTTGGCGGATTCGGCTTGGAGAATGCGGTGTTGCCAAGTGCAGTGGGTGGCGATGCTCTGGCCGCCATTGCCAAGGCCGTCACGGGGGCCTATCTGTCGTCATCTGGCAATGCGTTCAGCACGCGTACGGCGAGCTTTATCGTGCAGAAGAACTTCATCCCGACGATTCGCAACTTTCCTTCAGGGCCGCTGTTTGGCGTGCAGTTCAGCCAGCTGCCATGCGGCGATCTGGTGCAGAAGGGCGATTCTCTCGGCATCGGGCCGCGCCGTTCGCCGTTGGGCCTGTCGGCCGATCCGGGCGGATTCCCGCTGTACAAGAACGGTCGCGTGGTCGGTGGCATCGGCGTGGTGGTTGACGGCAGCGATTACGCACTCGACTTGAACCCGATTAACACTGATTACGACGTCGAGGAGGTGATTGCACAGGCTGGATCGAAGGCCTACGCCGCCCCAACCTGCATTCGCGCCGATCACATCACCGCCGGTGGCTTCAACCTGCGTTACTCGGACGCCGATAAGCGCCTGCCCAAGGCCCCAGCGATACAGTCCTTCGCAGGTGCGTACATTGCCGTCACCGGTTATTTACCCACCGCGGCAGCGCGCGCGGGTCAGGCCTACGGCACGGCTTCGTCCGGCTATCAGTTGCAGGCTTCAGGGGACTTCGCGTCGCGCAGTGGCATGCTTTTGGTGGACAGCGGCGGGGCCAATCGGTATGCGCCGCGGGCCTCATTGGCACCGGCGAACGCCAGCGGTGGCTTGTCCGCGGGCGAAGTCACGACCCTCCTACAGCAGGCGCTAGGCGTTGCCAACCAGGCCCGCGCCCAGATTCGTCGCGCGCTCAACTCGCCGGCCGAGGTCACCATCTCGGTGATCGACCGCGACGGTAACGTGCTTGGCCTGGTGCGCACGCCAGACGCCCCGGTGTTCGGCACCGACGTGTCCTTGCAGAAAGCGCGCACGGTGGCGTTTTTCTCTCGCACTGACGCCGCGACCCGCTTGCAAGCGCTTGGACAGTCCGCCTACGCCAGCAACGCCGTGGCCTTCTTTGGCAGCGGTGCATTGAGTGATGGCGTCGCCTTCTCCGACCGGGCCATCGGCAATATCGCTCGGCCGAATTTCCCTGACGGCATTGCCGGGCGTCCTCCGGGGCCTTTGTCCAAGCCTGAAGGCACGTGGAGCCCGTTCAATGACGGCCTGCAACTTGATCTGGTGGCGGGCAAGGTGCTCGATGCGCTCGTTGCAACTGGAATCAACAGCTGCACAACGACAGCCGCCGGTATCGATAACGGCATCCAGATTTTCCCGGGAGCGGTGCCGATCTACCGCGGTTCGACTTTGATTGGCGCTATCGGTATTTCGGGTGACGGTGTCGACCAAGATGACATGATCGCGTCGCTCGGTCTGCAGCGTGCCTTCCTGGCACTCGGTGGCCGCTTTGGCACCGACCCCGGTCATGCCCCGCCGGCTATTCGCTCAGATCGGTTGGCGGTGCCAGGCCCGGGTACGTTGCGCTACGTGCAGTGCCCACAATCGCCCTTTATCAGCAGCCAGGCCCAAAATGTCTGCAACTTCTAGGACCTTCGCCGGGGTGCGCCCGCGTTCAGCAGCGAGCGCCGTCGCGGCGTTGATGGGTCTCGCGGTCCAACCGCTGTGGGCGGACGAGGTCGCGCCAGCGCTTGGCCCCAACGACCACAACCCGGCCTATATTGCGCGCAAGACGGTCGAGCAGATCCAGGTGGTGGCTCCCATCCTGCGCCTCCGGCTCGAGCCAGATCTGGGTTCTTTGGTGGTTGGCGAGGCCGATCGGGGTCAGCTGTTCACGGTGCTCGAGCAGCGTGCTGACTGGTTCCGCGTGCGTATCAAGTCAGATCCCGAGACCTCGGCTTGGGCTTTGCGTGAGCCGGCTGAGTACGGCGACTCCACCTTCGACCTCATCTACGCCGCTGGCGACACCGGCTTTGCCGCCGAGGCGATTGGCGCCACTGAGCCGGGAACCCCGGCCATCGACGCGGCGCGACCCGCTGTTCCGCGTCGCGTGGTTACGCTGCCGCCGATCGACCCCGAGCAACTGCCGCCCCCGCAGGCCAATTTGCCGCGAGAGTCGGTGCCCATCCCCGACCGCTGGCGGCTGATGCAGGCACTTGGTTTCAAGTTCCCGTGGTACGACCCGTACAACCAGAATGTGCTGAAGGGCGATATTCCGGTGCACGAGATCGGCGAGGAGTGGTTCTTCACCTTCACTGGCATCTCGGACTCGCTGGCGGAATTCCGTTCGACGCCGTTGCCCGTGTCGCAACAGATCGGCTTTCGCCCGGACGCCAACAACATCTACGGCCGCTATGACCAGCGGATCCTCGCGCAGAACCTGATCTTGAGTTTTGGGCTGGTCAAAGGCAACACAACCTACAAGCCGCCCGAACTGGAATTCCGGTTCGTCCCGGTGATCAACTACGTCAACGCACGCCTGCCCGAGTCGGGTTTGTTGCGGGTTAATCCGCAAGAAGGCCTGTCGCGCGAGACCAGCTTCGTCGGCATTCAGGAAGCGTTTGTCGACTACCACTTGCGCAACGTGTCGGATCGCTACGACTTCGATTCGCTGCGCGTGGGCATTCAGCCCTTCACCAGCGACTTCCGCGGATTCCTGTTTCAGGACACGCAGTTTGGCGTGCGCCTGTTCGGCAACCGCCACAACAACGTCTACCAGTACAACCTGGCGTGGTTCCGACGCGTCGAGAAGGACACCAATTCGGGGCTTAACGACATCACCCGACGTCTGCGGGACGATGACATTTTTGCTGCCAACGTCTACCGCCAAGACTTTCCGTTCACGGGCATGACGTCGCAGGGCACGGTTATCCACAACCGCAACAATGAGGATTCGTTCCGCTACGACACGAACGGCTTCTTGGTGCGGCCGTCGCTGCTGGGCGACGCAAGGCCGCGCAAGTACCAGGTGACCTACCTCGGGGCGACTTTTGACGGCCACACCGGCTTCGTGTTGCCCAAGCTGCGTCTTAACGTCAGCAGTTCGACCTATTTGGCGCTGGGCCATGACGACCACGGCGCGATCGCCGAGAAGCCGCAGGACATCCGCGCCTTCTTCCATGCCACCGAGGTGTCACGAGACTTCAGCTGGATCCGCCTTCGGGGCAGTTTCCTCTACGCCAGCGGCGACAAGAACCCGTACGACGGTCGTGCGACTGGGTTCGATGCCATCTTCGAGAACCCCCAATTTGCCGGTGCCGACACCAGCTATTTCATTCGCCAAGGCATTCCGCTGATTGGCGGGGGCGGGGTTGCCCTGTCGGGCCGCAACGGCTTGCTGGTGTCCCTGCGCTCGAGCAAAGACCAAGGACAGTCAAACTTCGTCAACCCAGGGCTACTTTTGCTGGGCATGGGCGCCGACTTTGACGTCAAACCGGAGCTGCGCCTGACTGCCAACGTTAACCACTTGCGCTTCGACGAGACCGCCGTGTTGGGCGCCCTGCGCAATGAGCGCAACCCTGACAACTCGATTGGCATGGACTATTCGGTTGGCGCTCAGTGGCGGCCGTTCTATAACCAGAACGTGATCATCAATGCCTCAATGTCGATGCTCTCGCCAGGCCAGGGCTTGAAAGACCTCTATGGCGACCGCAAGACACCGTTCTACTCTGGCTTCATCAACGCCATCCTGACGTACTGACCTGATTCGGCGACCCCTAAACGTGTTCAAGCTGCCCCTTCGATCCCTGCCGACCAACGCCCTGATGCGCGGAGCCCTGTTGCGCGGCGCGTCCGTGCTGGCCTTGCTAGTGCCGGCGTTGCTGGGCGCAGCTTTGATGTACGAGCCGGCGAGTGCCTCCGAACGCAAGCTCACCGAGCGTCACTACGTGATGGCCCCCTCCGCGCCCAAGGCGCAGACCTGGGCGCAGGCCAAATCGAAGTCTGATGGCTGCATGACCTGCCACACCGAGACCGACCAGCACACCATGCACGCCAACCCTGGCGTGGTGCTGGGCTGTACCGACTGTCACGGTGGCGACAACAGCATCCGCCGTGCTGAGAAGGGTCCCGAAGCCGAGCGCAAGCACCCGGCCTACGAGCGGGCGATGGAACTGGCGCACATCCTGCCGCGCGACGAGCATCTGTGGCAGGGTTCGCGCAACCCGGAGGGCAGCTACGCTCGTCTCAACAAGGAGCACGCGGCTTTCGTTCGCTTCATCAACCCGGGCGATTTGCGCGTGGCGCGCGAAGCCTGCGGCGCCTGCCATCTGCCGATCATCCAGGCGCAAGAACGCAGCTTGATGAGCACGTCCAGCATGCTCTGGGGCGGCGCTGCCTATAACAACGGCATCCTGCCGTTCAAGCGCTACATGCTCGGCGAGGCCTACACGCAAGACGGCACCGCAGCGGCCATCGTCAACCCGGTCAAGCCTGACGAAGATCTTTACGTCTTCAAGGGCGTGCTCGAGAAGCTCTACCCGCTGCCGGCCTGGGAGACCATCCCGCCGGGCGATATCTTCCGTGTGTTCGAGCGTGGCGGTCGCGTCATCAACAGCAGCTTCCCCGAAATCGGCCTGCCCAACAGCAGCGGCACGTTGCAAAAGCTCGACGAGCCGGGCCGTCCCGACATCAAGCAGAGCAACCGCGGCCCGGGAACTGGCAACCGCATCTCGGTGCCGGTCATCAACCTGACCAAAACTCGCCTCAACGACCCGCACCTGTGGTTCCTCGGCACCAACGACAACCCGGGTGACTACCGCTCGTCCGGTTGCACCGCGTGCCACGTGGTCTACGCCAACGATCGTCAGCCCGAACACAGCGGGCCCTACGCGCAGTTCGGCAACATGGGCCGCACGCAGACCAAAGATCCGACTATCCCCAGGGATGAGTCCGGACATCCGCTCAAGCACGAGTTCACTCGTGCGATGCCGAGTTCGCTGTGTATGAACTGCCACATGCACCAGCCGAACATTTACATCAACTCGTTCTACGGCAACATCCAGTACGACTACGAGCCGGACGCGCCGCGCATGTTCCCGGCCAAGCAGCACTATCCGACCGACGCCGAGATTCGCGAGGTCAACCAGCGCAATCCGGAAGAAGCGGTGATTCGCGGCAATTGGCGCGACCGTGACTTCCTCAACGACCTTTGGCTCAAAAACGGCGAGATGAAGGACACCCAGTTCGCCGACTACCACGGCCACGGCTGGGCGTTCCGCGCAGTGTTCAAGCGCAACCGGAAGGGCAATCTGCTGGACAAAGTTGGCAACATCGTCAGCGACGATGATCCGGACAAGTTCAAGAAGGCGGTGCACATGGCCTCGATCCACATGGATCTGGGTATGCACTGCGTCGACTGCCACTTCTCGCAAGACATGCACGGCAACGGCCACATCTATGGCGAAGTGGCCGCCGCGGTAGAGATCGATTGCGCCGACTGCCACGGCACCGCCAAGAACTACCCGACCCTGCACACCAGCGGTCCGGCGTCGCGTCCGGGCGGCATGGACCTGACCCTGCTCAAGACCCAGGATGGTCGCAAGCGCTTCGAGTGGCGCGACGGCAAGCTGTATCAGCGCGCTGCGCTCGACCCCAACAAAGAGTGGGAAATGTCGCTGGTGAAGGACACGGTCAATCCCAAGCACCCGCAGTACAACGAAAAGGCGGCGCGGGCCAAGCTCATGGCTGCCGGTGAGGACGGCCGCAACGGCAAGTGGGGTCAGGGTGTCGACAAGCTGGCCCACGACAACGACAAGATGTTGTGCTTCACCTGCCACTTGAGCTGGACCACCAGTTGTGCGGGCTGTCACTTGCCGATTCAGGCCAACTGGAAAACCGAACGCAACCACTTTGAGGGCGGCGAGACACGCAACTACGCCACCTACAACGTGCAAGTCGCGCGCGACGACATGTTCTTCCTTGGCAAGCACGGCCCGGTCAAGAACAGCCGCATCGCACCGTTCCGCTCGAGTTCAGCGTTGGTGCTGTCCTCCATGAACAGTAACCGCGAGCGCATCTACTACCAGCAGCCGCCGATCGCTGCCAGCGGCTTCTCCAGTCAGGCGTTTGCGCCGCATTACCCGCACACCGAGCGCAAGGAAGAGACCAAGACCTGTACCGACTGCCACGTCTCGCGTGACAACGACAACAACGCAATCATGGCGCAGCTGCTGTTGCAGGGTACTAATTTCGTCAACTTCGTCGGCCGCTATGCTTGGGTTGGCGCCGAGAAGGACGTCGAGTCGGTGGGTGTGACCGAGTGGGATGAGCCGCAGGCGGTGCTGGGTTCCTACCTGCAGAAGTACGCCTACCCCGACTGGTATGCGGAGCACCAGGCGGCCGGTCGCGAGATCGTTGACACCCCGCGCCACGAAGCGGCCAATCACTTGGCGACGCCGAGTGGGGATGCGGCGCGCTGTCTGCAGATGCGCGGCGAGTACCTGTTCGTTGCCGAGGGCAAGGGTGGCTTCCGCGTGTACGACATCGCCGGCAACGGCAACAAGGGTGTGAGCCAGCGCATCATCACTGCGCCGTATTCGCCGCTGGGGCAAGACACGCATGTGCCGTCGAAGAACGCCACCTGCGTTGCGCTGCCAACCAACCAGCCGATTGCGCCGACGCGCAACGAGGGCGACCTGATGCGCAAGGTCAACCTGGAGCAGCCGTTCCATCCGATCTACCACTACGCCTTCGTGGTCGATGCCGAGGAGGGTCTGTACGCAGTCAACCTCGACACCTTCGCCGACGGTGAGGCGCGCAACAATTTCCTCAAGCGTGCCGTGACGTGGAATCCGAATGGCATGCTGAACGGCGCGCGGCACATCGTTGTGGCGGGCCACTACGCCTACATCACCACGCCGAAGGGTCTTGAGATCGTCGACCTTGACGACCCGCTGCACCCCAAGCCCCTCGCCTCCATCCCGCTGAACGACGCCCGGGCGAGCGCGGTGCAGTTCCGCTATGTCTACGTGACGACTGCGGAAGGCTTGCGCGTGGTCGACATCACCAATATGAAGCCGAAGCTTTTGCCGGCGGTGGTACCGCTTAAGGATGCGCGCCGCGTCTACCTGGCCCGTACCTATGCCTATGTGGCGGCCGGCGCCGAGGGTCTGGCGATCGTCGACATCGAGAAGGCCGATAAGCCGCGCGTGTATCAAATGTTCGACGCCGACGGCAAGATCAACGATGCCCAGGACGTGATTGTCGGCAGCACCAACGCATCGTTGTTCGCCTACATCGCTGATGGCCGCAATGGCCTCAAGGTGCTGCAACTGACCTCACCTGAAAGCCAGCCCGGCTTCTACGGTTTCTCGCCAGAGCCCAAGCCTGAGCTGATCGCTTGGCGCAAGACCACCTCGCGGGCCTTGGCGCTGAGTAAAGGTCTCGACCGTGACCGTGCCGTGGACGAGACCGGTGGGCAGATCGCCATCGTCGGCCGTATCGGCGCACGGCCGTTCACCCGCAAGGAGATGGACAAGATGTACTTGAATCCCAAGGGTGAGCTGTGGACGGTAACCGACCGCGGCCAGTCGGGCGACTATGTGCCGCGCAAGGCGCCAACCGCCGGGGCCAGTGACAAACGAGGCAAGCCATGACAACCGCCATTCATTCCATCCTGACGTCCGTACTGGGCGCTGCTGCGGCGCTGATGCTGGTTGCAGCGCCGGTGCAGGCCCGGACGAC
>RFMI01000035.1 GCA_009927815.1 Betaproteobacteria bacterium
AAACAACTCGTCCACCCGCTGCTTCACCGCCGCGTCCATCACGATCGGCGTACCCCACTCGCGCTGCGTCTCGCCCGGCAGCTTGTTGGTGGCATCGATGCCCATCTTGCTGCCGAGCCCCGACACCGGACTGGCGAAGTCGAGATAGTCAATTGGCGTGTTCTCGGCCAAGAGCGTGTCGCGCGCCGGGTCGACGCGGGTGGTGATGGCCCAAATCACCTCTTTCCAGTCGCGGATGTTCACATCGTGGTCGAGCACGACAATGAACTTGGTGTACATGAACTGCCGCAAAAAGCCCCAGATGCCGAACATCACCCGCCGCGCCTGTCCGGCGTACTGCTTTTTGATCGCGACCAAAGCCATGCGGTAGCTGCAGCCCTCAGGCGGCAGGTAAAAATCGACCACCTCAGGGAATTGCCGCTGCAAAAAGGGCACGAACACCTCGTTAAGCGCGACGCCGAGCATGGCCGGCTCGTCCGGCGGCTTGCCGGTGTAGGTGCTGTGGTAGATGGCGTCGCGTCGCAGGGTGATGCGCTCGACAGTAAACACGGGGAAGTGATCGACCTCGTTGTAATAGCCGGTGTGATCGCCAAACGGGCCCTCCGGCGCGGTCTCGCCGGGCGTCAGGTGGCCCTCGAGGATGATCTCGGCGTGTGCCGGCACCTGCAGGTCGCTGCCGATGGCGCGGGCCAACTCGGTGCGGCTGCCGCGCAGCAGACCCGCGAACTGGTACTCCGACAGCGCATCGGGCACCGGCGTGACCGCGCCCAGCGTGGTCGCCGGATCGGCACCCAGCGCCACACACACCGGGTAGGGCTGACCCGGATTGAGCTCACAGTGGTCGCGGTAGTCGAGCGCACCGCCACGGTGCGCCAGCCAGCGCATGATGAGCTTGTTGCGGCCGATCACTTGCTGGCGGTAGATGCCGAGGTTCTGCCGCTTCTTGCGCGGACCACGGGTGATGGTCAGGCCCCAGGTCAGCAGTGGGCCGACGTCGCCCGGCCAGCAGGTCTGGATCGGCAGTTGCGCGAGGTCCACCGCATCGCCCTCGATCACGATCTCCTGGCACGGCGGCTTGGCGATGACTTTGGGCGCCATCGACAGGATCTGTTTAATCAAGGGCAGCGCCTCCCAGGCGGCGCGCAGGCTCTTGGGCGGTTCGGGTTCTTTGAGGAAGGCCAGTGTCTTGCCAACCTCGCGCAAACGGTTCCGCCAGTCCTCGCCCTCGATGCCCATGCCCAGCGCCACCCGCTCCGGCGTGCCGAACAAGTTGCCGAGCACGGGCGTGCTGTAGCCCGGCACGTTCTCGAACAGAACCGCCGGCCCGCCGCGCTTGAGCAAGCGGTCGCAGAATTCGGTCATCTCGAGGATCGGGCTGACCGGCTCCTTGACACGGATGAGCTGACCGGTGGACTCAAGGTGCGCGATGAAGTCGCGCAGGTCGCGGTATTTCATGCCGGCTTGAGGATCACTAGAAACACCACTGCGAACAGGGCGAGCACCGGCGCTTCGTTAAACCAGCGATACCAGACGTGGCTGCGGGTGTTGGCACCAGCGCGGAACCGCTTGAGAATGGCGCCGCAGACGTGGTGATAGCCGACCAGGCCGACGACGATGGCGAGCTTGAGGTGCATCCACAGCGTCCCGGCGCCGACGCCGTAGTACAGCCACAGCGCCAGTCCGCAGATGAGAGTCAGCCACATCAGCGGGCCGATAAAGCGGAAGAGCTTGCCTGCCATCAGGAGTAAGCGCTCACGTTCGGCCTCGCTATCCGCCGGGACCATCGCCAAATTGACGAAGATACGCGGCAGGTAGAACAGCCCGGCGAACCAGCTGGTCATAAAGACGATGTGCAAAGCCTTGATGGAGAGCATGGGTGATGTTGGTGCGATTGGGAATCTGATGTTAGCCGTTTGCGGACGCGCCGGCGGCCGTCGTGCTGCCGTGCCAGAAGGTACGCACCAGCGCCTGCAACAGCGGCAGCTGCCCATGAAAGAAGTGGCCGGCCCCAGGGACCACGACCACTGGCAGCGCCTGCGGACGCGCCCAGTCGAGCACGTCGGCCAGTGGCACGATCTCGTCATGCTCGCCGTGGATCGCCAAGGTGGGGACTGCCACTTTGGCTGACGGGAAGCGCGTGGGCGAGGTGCCGAGCAGCATCAGCCGCTGCGGCGGCGTGACCAGCCGGCTGGCGACCACGGTTTGCACCGCCGCGCCGAACGAGAAGCCGGCGAGATTGAGTGGCAGCCCGGAGTAGCGCTGCGTCACCCAGTCGGCGGCGGCCAGCGCGTCGTCGACCTCGCCGATGCCGCCGTCGTAGCTGCCCTCGCTCTGCCCGACACCGCGAAAATTGAAACGCAGAGTGGCGCAGCCAAGCCGCACCAGCTCACGCGACACCGCCATCGGCACTTTGTGGTTCATGTGGCCGCCCTGCGGCGGGTGCGGATGGCAGACAACGGCCACCGCGGTGGGCGCCGCCGGCGCGTCAAGCACCGCCTGCAGCACGCCGGCCGGCCCGGGGATCAACAGCGTCTCGCGCTCAGTGGCCGTCAATCCGCCTCCGAGGCTTGTCCGCTTACAGGCATCGGCTACTCGACCCTGAGCCGCTCGACCACCTCGCCGCGCTGCAGATGGCGCTCGATGATCTCGTCAAGGTCTTCGCTATCGACGTAGCGGTACCAGGTGGCCTCGGGGTAGATCACCAGCACCGGACCGAGGTCGCAGCGGTCCAGGCAACCCGCCTTGTTGACGCGCACTTTGCCGGGGCCGGCGAGGCCCAGCGCCTTGACTCGCGCCTTGGTGTGCTCGAACGCCTTGAGCGAGCCGCAGTCGGCGCAGCAGCCTTCGCCCGGCTCGCGCTGGTTCAGGCAGAAGAACACATGGTGGGCAAAGTGGCTGTCAGACATAGCGGGCGGCGGCAAGGACACTCAGCGGATGGTCGATTTGGCAGGGCTGCCACGCGCGGTCTCGACCGGGTAGCGGCGCGCATTGTCGGCGAGTTTGGCTTCGGCCGTCGCCAGCAGGTCGATGTCCAGCACCTGCGACAGCCGCAAGAGGTAAATCAGCACGTCGGCCATCTCGCGCGCCACCTCGTGGTGGCGCTCCGGGGGCAGCGCCTGGCTCTGCTCTGGCGTGAGCCATTGAAAATGCTCCAGCAATTCGGCGGCCTCGACGATCAGCGCCGAGGCGAGATTCTTGGGCGTATGGAACTGGCCCCAATCGCGCTCGTCGGCAAACTCGCGCACCGCCGCTGACAGTGCCAGCAGGCGATCGTCGGCCGCTGTCATGACGCAGCGAGAGCGCCCTCATCGGGCGACAGGCGCTGCACCAAAAGCGAGTGGATGCGCCGGCTGTCGGCGCGCAACACCTGAAACTGGAAGCTGCCGACGGTCACCCGCTCGCCGCGCTTGGGCACTCGGCCGAGCGAGCGCACCACCAACCCGCCAACAGTGTCGACCTCGTCGATTGGCAGATCAGAGACCAATGTGTCGTTGAAGTCGGCGATCTCGGTCTGCGCCTTGACGCGGTAGAAACCGGGACGCTCCTCAACGATGTTGTCCTCGTCTTCGTCGTAGTCGTACTCATCGTCGATGTCACCGACGATCTGCTCGAGCACATCCTCGATGGTGACCAGACCGGCCACGCCACCGTACTCGTCGACCACGATCGCCATGTGGTTGCGGTTGGCGCGGAAGTCGCGCAACAGCACGTTGAGTCGCTTGGATTCGGGCACAAATACGGCCGGCCGCAGCATGTCGCGCAAATCGAAATCTTCGCCGGCGTAGTAGCGCAGCAAATCTTTGGCGAGCAGGATGCCGAGAACCTTATCGCGTTCGCCCTCGAACACCGGAAAACGCGAATGCGCCGTCTCCAGCACCAGCGGCACAAAGCTCTCAGGCGAGTCGGCGATGTCGATCATGTCCATCTGCGCGCGCGGCACCATGACATCGCGAACGGCCAGTTCGGACATCGACAGCGCGCCCTCGATGATGGACAGCGCGTCGCTGTCGAACAGGTGTCGCTCGTACGATGAGTGCAGCAGCTCGATCAACTGCTCGCGGTCTTCGGGCTCGCGCAAGAGCAGCGCGCTGAGTCGGTCCAACAGGCTAGGTTTGTGCTCGGGGTCGTCCATTCGGGGCGGGTCAGACGGCGGCTTGGGGGTCGCGGTCAGCGTAGGGGTCCGGGATGCGCATGCGGGCGAGGATAGCGCGTTCCAGTGCCTCCATTGTTGCAGCCTCGTCATCATCGAGATGATCGAAGCCCTGCAGATGCAGCATGCCGTGGACCAGCAGGTGCGCCGCGTGATGCTCAAACGGCTTGCCTTGAGCCGCAGCTTCGGCGCGCAGAACTGGCTCACAGACCACGATATCGCCCTCCACCGCGTCGCTGTCGGCGTCGTGGTAGACAAAGGTGAGGACGTTGGTGGCGTAGTCCTTGTGACGGAACTCGCGGTTGAGCGTCTGCCCCTCGTCGGCGTCGACCCAGCGCACGGCCACCGTCGCCGGGCGGCTCTGCGCCGCCTGCACCCAGCGGCGGATCCGGCTGCGCGAAGGCAGCTCGGCGGAGCTGCAGGCGTATTGCACCGCAAGGTGCAAGGCGGGCCTAGTCAGCGGGTCCGCGGCGATGGTCATGGCGGTCGTAGGCCTCGACAATGCGCGCCACCAGCGGATGGCGCACCACATCCTCGGCGGTGAAATTGCAGAACGCGATACCACGCACCTTGGACAGCACCTGCCGCGCGTCGACCAAGCCGCTGCGCTGCTTCGGGCCGAGGTCGATCTGCGTCACGTCGCCGGTGATCACCGCACGACTGCCAAAGCCAATGCGGGTGAGGAACATCTTCATCTGCTCCGGGGTGGTGTTCTGCGCTTCGTCAAGGATGACGAAACTCTGGTTCAGCGTACGACCGCGCATGTAGGCGAGCGGCGCGACCTCGATGGTGCCTTTCTCGAACAGTCGACCCACCTTGTCGAAGCCCATCAGGTCGTACAGCGCATCGTAGAGCGGGCGCAGGTAGGGGTCGACCTTCTGCGCCAAGTCGCCGGGCAGAAAACCGAGCTTCTCGCCCGCCTCTACCGCCGGCCGCACCAGCACCACGCGGCGCACCAGGTCGCGCTCCAGCGCATCGACCGCACACGCCACCGCGAGGTAGGTCTTTCCGGTGCCCGCCGGACCGACGCCAAAGGTGACGTCGTGGTTCAGCATCTGCCTGATATAAGCCTCTTGGTGCGGGGTGCGGCCACGCAGGTCGGTGCGGCGGGTGCGCAGCACCGGCATCGCGTCGGCATCAGCCACTGGGCGCGGCGCGACATGCCGCGCCTCGATCAGGCCCAGCTGAACGTCGTCGATACTCAACGGCTGCTGGGCGCGCTCGTAGAAGCGCTGCAGCACCTGCGCAGCCTGCTCGCCAGCGCGCCCCGCACGGTGAAGCGCTCACCACGCCGGGAAATCGCCACATCCAGCGCAGCCTCGATCTGCCGCAGGTTCTCGTCGAGCGCGCCGCAGAGGTTAGCGAGCCTTAGGTTGTCGACCGGCTCGAAGCGCAGTTCCAGCGGGGGCGTGGTCATGTGGTGCTGAAAACCGTTGCTGCAGGCGGCTCACCACCTCGGGCATCCTTGTTCTCGCTCCTGTTCGCTGCGCTCAAAAGTCGCTTCGAAAAGGACACCCGACGGGAGCCGCCAGCGATGCTCATCGGCACCCACATCACTGCTTCACCACCAACTCCCCTCTCAGGGAATGCGGGTAGGCATGGGTGATGCGCAGCTCCACAAAAGTGTGCATCAGCGGTCACGGGCCTGTCCGTGCGGCACAGCGAAGTTGACCACTCGGTTGTTGTCGGTGCGAGCAGCCAGCTCGGTCGGGTCCTTGCGCGCCGGTGCCTCGACCAGCGCGCGCTGCACGGTGCCGACCATCGCCAGGTTGATGCGGTCGGCCTGGGCCTGGATCTGCGCCTGCAAGCGCATCAGCCGCTCGACCTTGAGTTCGTGCGGCGTGTCGTCTTGCAGCTCGGCGGCTGGCGTGCCGGGCCGGCGCGAGTAGATGAACGAGAAGCTCTGGTCAAAGTCGAGGTCCTCGATCAGCCGCATCGTTGCCTCGAAGTCGGCTTCGGTCTCGCCCGGAAAGCCAACGATGAAGTCGGACGACAGGCAGATGTCCGGGCGCACCGCTCTTAGACGGCGGATGATTGACTTGTATTCCAGTGCCGTGTGACCGCGCTTCATCGCCGCAAGGATGCGATCAGAACCGCTCTGCACCGGCAGGTGCAGGTGGTTCACCAATTTGGGCACACGGGCGTAGACGTCGATCAGGCGCTGCGTCATTTCACGCGGATGGCTGGTGGTGTAACGAATACGCTCGATGCCGTCGATGTCGTTGACCAGCTCCAGCAGCAGCGCAAAATCGGCGATACCGTCGTGGCCATCGACGCCATTCATCGCGCCGCGGTAGGCGTTGACGTTTTGGCCCAGCAGGGTGACTTCACGCACGCCCGATTCGGCCAGCCCGCTAATCTCAGCCAACACATCGAGCAGCGGCCGCGACACCTCCTCGCCGCGCGTGTACGGCACCACGCAGAAGGTGCAATATTTGCTACACCCCTCCATGATCGACACAAAGGCACTGGCGCCTTCGACCCGGGCCGGCGGCAGGTTGTCGAACTTCTCAATCTCGGGGAAGCTGATGTCCACTTGCGGCACGCCGCTGCGCCGGCGACGCTCGATCAGCTCAGGCAGGCGATGCAGCGTTTGCGGACCGAACACCACGTCCACGTACTTGGCGCGGCGGACGATGGCCTCGCCCTCCTGACTCGCGACGCAGCCACCGACGCCGACCACCACGTCCGGATTGGCCTGCTTGTACTCGCGAATCCAGCCGAGGTCGGTGAAGACTTTTTCTTGCGCCTTCTCGCGCACCGAGCAGGTGTTGAACAGGATCACCTGCGCCTGCTGAGGGTCGTTGGTGGGCGTGAGCCCATATTCAGCCTCGAGTACATCGCCCATCCGGGACGAGTCGTACTCGTTCATCTGACAACCGTAAGTCTTGATGTAGTACTTGCCGCTCAACGGACTACTTCAGTTGCAGCTTGCCGGTGGTCGGCTTGCAGTCGACCGAACCCATGGCGACCAGGTCGCGCTCGATCATCTCGCGCGCCTGCGCCGGTTGCACAGGGCAGACGTAGTTGCCATTGACGAGCGCCTTCATCTGCTCGGCACGCTTGGCATCGTAAGCCTTGCTGACCTTGCCAAGCTCTGCTTCGTTCGCACCACAGCGACTGCCGAAACCAAGCAGGGCCTTGCGCAGATCGGTGGCATTGGAGACGCCGCACAACTCGTACTGCGCCGACTTGCGGGCGATCATGTGGGCCGCGTCCTGCGCCTTCTGGAAGTCGTCAGCAGCCATCTCGGCTTGAGCCGAGAGGCTGGTCAGAAGCAGAGCCGAGGCCAGCAGCGATGGGGCAAAAAGGTGTCTAGTCATAGTCCCAGTATACTAGACGGTCATGACGCACACCGCCCCGTCCGCCGCACCCGACATCACTCGCCAAACCGAGCCCGCCCGGGTTGTGGCTCTGGCGCGACGGGTGATCGAAATCGAAGCCGCCGCCGTCGCGGCGCTGGCTGACCGCATCGACGCCGGATTTCTGCGTGCAGTCGAAATCCTGCTGGCCTGTCGCGGCCGAGTGATCGTCTCCGGCATGGGCAAGTCCGGCCACATCGCCCGCAAGATCGCCGCCACCTTTGCCAGTACCGGCACACCGGCGCACTTTGTCCATCCCGCCGAGGCGGCCCACGGCGACCTCGGCATGATCACCGGCGGCGACGTGCTGCTGGCGCTGTCCAACAGCGGCGAATCCGACGAATTGGCGGTGATCGTGCCGCTGGTCAAGCGCCAGGGCGCCAAACTGATCGCCATGACTGGCAACCCGGCCTCGTCGCTGGCGCGGCAGGCCGACGCCCACCTCGATACCAGCGTCGCTACCGAAGCCTGCCCGCTGGGCCTCGCCCCCACCGCCAGCACCACCGCCACACTGGCGATGGGCGACGCGCTGGCTGTGGCTTTGCTGGACGCGCGCGGATTCGGCCCCGACGACTTCGCCCGCTCGCACCCCGGTGGCGCACTGGGCAGACGCCTGCTGACCCATGTGCGCGACGTGATGCGTGGCGGCGATGCCGTACCCGCGGTCCTCCACACAGCCAGCGTCGGCGAGGCCGTACTGGAGATCTCGCGCAAAGGTCTCGGTATGACGGCAGTGATGGACGGCCAGCAGCTGGCCGGCATATTCACCGATGGCGACCTGCGTCGCTTGATCGCCGAGGGTACCGCCCGCTTCGACGGCCCAGTCAGCGCAGTGATGACTCGCGCACCGCGCACCATCACCGAAGATGCCCTGGCAGTCGAGGCCGTGACGCTGATGGAGCGCCATCGCATCAGCCAACTGCTGGTCACCGACGCTGCCGGACGCATCTGCGGCGCCCTCAACATGCATGACCTGTTCCAAGCCAAGGTCGTCTGACCCGGCACATCGACAAGGACACCCATCTTGCAAGACGCTTTCGAACGCGCCCGGCGCATCCAGCTGGTCATTTTTGACGTTGACGGTGTGCTCACCGACGGCCGCATTTTCATCACCGATGCCGGCGACGAAATGAAAGCCTTCCATGCCCGCGACGGCCACGGCATGAAGCTGCTCAAACACGCCGGGCTTCACACTGCGATCATCTCCGGACGCAACGCACGCTGCGTCGAGGTGCGTGCTCAGGCGCTGGATATCGGCACGCTGTACCAAGGCGTCGACGACAAAGGCGCGGTGTTCGAGGAGCTGCTGGCACGACTCGGTTTGCAGGCCGAGCAAGCCGCTTACATCGGTGACGACATCATTGACCTGCCGGTGATGCGCCGCTGCGGCTTTGCCGCGTGCGTACCGGAAGCCCCCGAGGCGGTGCGTGCCCACGCCCACTACATTTGCAAGCTGTCGGGTGGTCACGGCGCGGTGCGCGAGTGGTGCGAGATGATCCTGCACGCGCAGGGCAAGTTCGACGCCGCCATGGCGCGCTACCTCAGCTGAACGACCGTGAGCGACCGTCCGGCGATCTGGTTTCCGCTGGCCCTGCTGGCCGTGCTGGCACTGTTGACCACCTGGCTCGACTTCCAGGTGCGCAACAGCATCACCGAACGGGCGATACGCGGCCGCCACGATCCCGACACGCTGCTGCACAACTTCGTCACCCGCCAGACCTCGGCCAAGGGCGCGCTGGAACTTACCCTGCGCGCCCGGCAGTTGCGCCATTACATGGACGACGACAGCAGCGCACTTGACCTGCCGGTGGTCGAGCAACTGGGTGCCAAGGGCGACACGCTGACGGTGCGCAGCGAGCGTGGCACCGCGAGCGGCGATCGCAGCCAGGTCGAGTTTTTCGATCGCGTGGTGTTGAAACAGGGGGGTACGGTCAAGGAACCGTACACTCTGGAGACCAGCTACCTTAAGGTTCTGACCGAGTCGCAGCGCGCCAGCACCGATCGCGATGTGCGCATCATCAACGCCCGCACCCAGATCACGGGGCATGGATTAGACTTCGATTTCAAAGCCCGCACCCTGACTCTGCGTTCGAATGTGCGGGTGACCTACCTTCCGCCCCGCAAACATGCTGCTCCAACACCTGCCCCCGCCAAGACTGTCCGTCGCGCTGCTGCTCGCGCTGCTCGCTAGCGGGCCGGCGCTTGCCGAAAAGGGCGACCGCGAAAAACCGCTGAACATCGAAGCGGACACCGTGGATGTCGACGATCGCAGCAAAACCAGCGTGTTCCGCGGTTCGGTGGTGATGATCCAGGGCACGATGGTGCTTAAGGCAGACAAGGTGACCGTGCGTGAGGACGGCAAAGGCAACCAGTTCGCCACCGCCCTGGGCAAGCCCGCGACGTTTCGCCAGAAGCGTGACGGCGTCGACGAGTACATGGACGGCCAAGGCTTGCGCATGGAGTACGACAGCCTGCGCCAGATCATCGAACTGCATGACAACGCCGAGGTGCGTCGCGGCGGCGACTGGGCGCGTGGCCAGTTCATCGAGTACAACAGCGAGACCAGCACCTACCGCGTCATCGGCGACACCCGTCCCAAAGACGCCAGCGCTGCGCCAGGCACCGGCGGCCGGGTGCGCGCCGTGATCCAGCCGCGCCAACAAACGCCGCAATGAGCACCCTCGCCGCCCAAGGGCTGCGCAAACGCTACAAGTCGCGCACCGTGGTCGAGGATGTGTCGTTCAGCGTCGACGCCGGTCAAGTGGTGGGTCTGCTCGGCCCCAACGGAGCGGGCAAGACCACCTGCTTCTACATGGTGGTCGGCTTGACGCCCAGCGATGGCGGCCGCATCACCCTCGACGGCACCGACATCACCCACCAGCCGATGCATGCCCGCGCACGCCTTGGGCTCGGCTACCTGCCCCAGGAAGCGTCGATCTTTCGGCGCATGACGGTGGCCGAGAACATTCGCGCCATTCTGGAGATCGGCCACGATGACGACGACTTCATCACGCGTCGCACCGACGAGTTGCTCGAAGAACTGCACGTCAGCCACCTCCACGATGCGGCCGCGGTGAGCCTCTCCGGTGGCGAGCGGCGGCGGGTCGAGATCGCCCGTGCGCTGGCCACCGACCCGCGCTTCGTGCTGCTCGACGAGCCGTTCGCCGGCGTCGATCCGATCGCCGTCATCGACATCCAGACCATCATCGCCTACTTGCGTGACCGCGGCATCGGCGTGCTGATCACTGACCACAACGTGCGCGAGACGCTGGGCATCTGCGACCACGCCTTCATCATCAGCCAAGGCCATGTCCTGGCCAGTGGCGAGCCTGCGGCCATTGTCGACAATGAGGACGTGCGGCGGGTCTATCTGGGCGAGCGGTTCCGGCTCTGACCATGAAGCAGACCCTGCAGCTGCGCACCAGCCAGCAGCTGACGCTGACACCTCAGCTGCAGCAGTCGATCAAGCTTTTGCAGCTGTCGACCCTTGAGCTCAACCAAGAGCTCGACCGCATCCTCGACGAGAACCCGATGCTCGAACGCGCCGAGGACGGCGAGGGCGACGAACTACTGCCACTGCTGGCGGCGTCACTGTCCAGCAGCAATAGCGAGACGGGCGACGCACCGGCAGCGACCGGCGACGACGCCATCACCGTTGCCGACGATAGCGGCGCCGAGCTGCTGTGGGAGGGCACCTCAGCCGGCGGGCATGACGACGACGATTTCGAGCCCGGCGGGCAAACTGCTGCCGTCGAGTCGCTGCGCGAACATCTGGCGTGGCAGGTACAGCTGTCGCAACTCGGCGAACGCGACCGGCAGCTGTTGCTATGGCTAATCGAGGCGCTCGACGACGACGGCTACCTGGGCCAGCCCTTCGACGAGCTGGTCGAAGCGATTAACGCGGCAGCGGCCGACGCCGGGCTCGAGGGTGATGAAGGCGAACTGGTGATCCCGGCCGACGAACTGCGGGTCGCTCTGCGCTATCTGCAGACGCTGGATCCGCCGGGCGTGGGCGCCGCCGACTTGGCCGATTGCCTACGCATCCAGCTCGAACAGTTGGCGCCAGATACCCCGTTTCGCGATGCCGCCCTGTTGGTGGTGAACGACCATCTGGATGCGCTCGCCAGCCGCGATGTCGCCGGGCTGCGCAAGCGCCTAGGCTGCGACGACGACACGGTGCGCGGCCTGCATCACCTGATCACCGGCCTCAACCCACGACCGGGTGCGGCCTTCGGCGAGACGGAGACGCGTTATGTCATCCCCGACGTGCGCGTGCTGCGCCAGCGCGATCGCTGGGTGGTGCGCCTCAACGCCGAGGCGCTGCCGCGTCTGCGCATCAACCGCACCTACGCCGAGCTGCTGGGCCGCAACCGCGGCAACAACGGCGAACTCGGCGGGCGCCTGCAGGAGGCCCGCTGGATGCTGCGCAATGTGCAACAGCGCTTCGAGACCATCCTGCGGGTGTCGCAGGCCATCGTCGCGCGGCAACAGGCGTTCTTTGACCACGGTGAAGTCGCCATGCGGCCGCTGGTGCTGCGCGAGATCGCCGAGGCGCTCGATCTGCACGAATCCACCATCAGCCGCGTGACCACGCAGAAGTACATGATGACGCCGCGCGGCCTGTTCGAACTCAAATTCTTCTTCGGTAGCCACGTTGCCACCGAAAGCGGCGGTGCAGCATCGTCGACAGCGATTCGCGCCTTGATCCGCCAGCTGGTCGCCAGTGAAGATCGCCGTCAACCGTTATCCGACAGTCAGCTGGCTGACATTCTCGGTCGGCAGGGTATTATGGTTGCGAGACGTACTGTCGCCAAATATCGCGAGTCCTTGCAGATCCCCGCAGTCGCTTTGCGGAAGTCGTTGTAATCCTGAGTGAAAGTGAAGGAGTCAACATGAATCTGAGTCTTGCTGGTCATCACGTCGAAATCACCCCGCCGATCCGCGAATACCTTACGGGCAAGCTTGACCGCGTCTTGCGCCACTTCGATGAGGTCACCACGGTGAATGTCGTTCTATCCGTCGAAAAACTCGAGCAGAAGGCAGCCGCCACCATCCACGTGCGCGGCCGTGACCTTCACGCCGAGGCGGTCAACCAGGACATGTACGCTTCGATCGACGCACTGGCTGACAAGCTCGACCGTGAAGTGATCCGCCACAAGGAAAAGCACAACAACCACCATGGCGCCGGCCTTAAGCGACAGCCACTGGCAGACACCTGACCCGTCCAAGCATGAACAGTCTCGCCACCCTGCTGCGTCCTGCACACATCGAACTTGACCTCAGGGTGGCCGACAAACTCGGCCTGTTTGCCCATCTCGCCGATCAAGCCGCTCCTTTGCTTGGCGTTCCGGCCCGCAACATCGTTGACAGCTTCAAGGCCCGCGAGGCGCTGGGATCGACCGGGCTCGGCATGGGTGTGGCGATTCCGCACGGTCGCCTGAAGGGTCTGAAAGACGCTGCGGTGTTCTTCTGCCGACTCAATCCGGCGCTCGACTTCGAGGCGCTCGACGCACGGCCAGTGAATCTCGTGTTTGCCTTGCTGGTGCCTGCCAGTGCCGATGAATTGCATCTGCAACTGCTCGGCGAACTGGCTCAGCACCTCGGTTCGGCGGCGTTTCGTCAGCGGCTGGCGGATGCGCCCGACGCCGCAGCCGTCGTCGACGCCTTTAGCACCAGCGAGGCCTGAGCGTGTCGAGCGTCTCGGTCGCGCAACTGGTCGCCGATAATCAGGTCAAGCTCGGCCTGCGCTGGGTGGTTGACGAGCGCGCCAGCGAGCGTCGCATTGACAGCGAATCGCTGATCAATTCGCCAAACGGCCTGGTCGGCCACCTCAACTTTATCCACCCGAACTGGATCCAGGTGCTGGGCGCGACCGAGCTCGCTTATCTCGCGCACCTCGAACCCTCGACCCTGCACCACCACCTCGATCAGCTGTTTGCGGCGCGCCCTTTGCTGTTGGTAGTCGCCGACGACGCTCCGGTGCCGGATCTGGTCGAGACCGCTTGCCAGCAACACCACACCCTGCTGGTGGCGTCCAACCAGCCGACCATTCCCTTCATGACGTTGCTGCGCAACTACCTGACCTTGCGTCTGGCGCAGTCAACCAGCATCCATGGTGTGTGCCTGGACGTGCTGGGGATGGGCGTGATCATCACCGGCGACTCGGGCTCGGGCAAAAGCGAATTGGGCTTGGAGCTGATCTCCCGAGGCGCTGGTCTGGTTGCCGACGACGTCGTCGACCTCTACCGCATCGGGCCGGACACGCTGCAAGCACGCTGCCCCACCCTGCTGCGCGACTTTCTGGAGGTCCGCGGCCTGGGGGTGCTCAACATCCGCACCATCTTTGGCGAGACCTCGGTGCGGCCGAATAAGAACATCCGCGTCGTGATTCACCTGGCGAGCGTGCGCCATGTCGATCAACCGCCCATGGAGCGGCTGCCGCTCAATGCCAGCGTGATCGAGATCTTGGGCGTCAAGATCGCCAAAGTGACCATCCCGGTGGCCCCGGGCCGTAACCTGGCAGTTCTAGTAGAGGCCGCTGTGCGCAATACCGTGCTGCAATTGCGCGGCATCGACAGCAACCGTGAGCTCGCCGAGCGGCAAGCGAAGATGATCGCTGGCAGCGAATGAGCCCGGTGGGTCGAACGCTCGACATCCTGCTGATCACTGGGCAGTCGGGCGCCGGCAAGAGCATCGCCCTGCGGACGCTCGAAGACAGCGGCTACTACTGTGTCGACAACATCCCCGCGAGTCTCTTGGCCGAGCTGGTCCCGCGCATCGGCCCCAGCATTGCCGCGCCACTGGCGATCAGCGTTGACACGCGCAGTGTTGGTGGTCCGACCAGCGGCAGCGACATTGCCGCCTTGACGGCGCAGATCGACCACCTGCGGCACAGCGGCCACGCCGTACGCGTCCTGTTCCTGGAAGCGCGACCGGAAGTGCTGGCCCGGCGCTTCTCGGAAACTCGCCGCCCTCACCCGCTCGGCGATCCAGCCCGCACCCTCAGCGAGACCATCGCGCTCGAACGCAGCCTGCTCGATGGCATCGCGTCGCAGGCGCACCGCATCGACAGTTCGGATGCGACGGCGCCACAACTGGCGCGTTGGGTGCGCGATTTCGCCGGCTCGGCACCCGGGCACTTCAACCTGCTATTCCAATCGTTCGGGTTCAAGAACGGTGCTCCACTCGGCATGGACCTGGTGTTCGACGTGCGTTGCCTGCCGAATCCGCACTACGACGACGCCCTGCGTCCGCTGACAGGACGCGACGCCGGGGTCGCCGGGTTTCTCGCTGCAACGCCCGAAGCGCAGGCGATGCGGCACGACATCGCCGGTTTTCTGGCGACCTGGCTGCCACGCTATCGCGACGAGCCGCGCAGCTACCTGACGGTCGGCGTCGGCTGCACCGGTGGACGGCATCGCTCGGTGTGGCTGGCCGAGCGCCTGGCCGAAGACTGCGCCAGCCTGGCCGCGGTGCAGATCCGCCACCGCGACATCGAGCGGGACAATCCGAAGTGACAGTGCCTCGGCGAGTGGTGGTTGCCTGGAGTGGTGCCTCCGGCATTGGCTACGGCTTGCGCTTGGTCGAAGTGCTGCTGTCCGCCGGCGTGCGCGTAGAGTTGGTGTACTCGCCGGTGACGCAGATTGTCGCCCGCCAGGAGCTTGATGTGACCCTGCCTACCGCTCCCGACGCGGCCGCCGCGCTGTTGCGCGAGCGCTTCAATGCCGGCGAGTCACTGCAAGTGTATGGCCGAGAAGCGTGGTTCGCGCCGATCGCGTCCGGGTCCAACGCCGCCGACGCGATGGTGGTGTGCCCGGCCAGCATGGGCACTGTCGCCGCGATCGCTCAGGGCATGGCAAAGACTCTGATCGAGCGCGCTGCCGACGTGATGCTGAAGGAACGCCGACCGCTGGTACTGGTACCGCGCGAGACCCCGCTGTCGGTGATCCACCTCGAGAACCTGCTGCGCCTTGCCCGCGCCGGCGCCTGCGTGCTACCCGCCAACCCGGGCTTCTACCACCGTCCGCAGCGGGTGGAGGATCTGATCGACTTCATCGTGATGCGGGTGTGCGACCAAATCGGCGTCGCCACCGATCTGCTGCCGCGCTGGGGCGAGACACCAGACGTTGACTGAGCGTCAGTCCGATCGCACCAGTGCCGTACTGGTTTGCCGGGCGCCCCCTACCTCGGGTATCGCTTGTTCTTGCGGCTGCTCACTACGTTCGAAAGCGCTTCGCAAAGGACACCCAACGAGGACCGCCAGCAACCGTTGCTGACGCTCCACTAAGCA
>RFMI01000039.1 GCA_009927815.1 Betaproteobacteria bacterium
CCCAAGCCCCCCAAGGCGCTGCGCGCAATCAGCAACAGCGCAGCCACCGGCGCCGATACCAGCGCAACCGCCAACCACGGATTGTGCGACTCGCCGGCCCAGGTGGCGCGCGCCAGCAAGGCCAAGGCATGGCGCAGGCGCTCGAGTAGCGATTCGACCGGGGCCACCGGCCGCAGCCGATCGAGCAGCAATGTCAACAACAGAACTGTGAAGTGCATGCGCGGATTATTGCAGGCGCGAGAGCACTGCGGCCAGCGCGTGACAGGCAGCGGCGTGACGCACCGCTCCGCGGCCGCCATCGAAATGGCACTGCTCGCTGTGCACACCGTTAGGATCGGCCCACGCCAGCCAGACGGTGCCCACCGGTTTGTCGGCGGTACCGCCACCCGGTCCGGCGACGCCGCTGATGGCGATCGCCAGATCAGTACCGGCGATCTGCCGCGCCGCCTGCGCCATCGCCTCCACCACGGGCTTGCTTACCGCGCCGTGCAACACAATCAATTGCGGATCGACGTCCAGATCGCGAGTCTTGGCAGCATTGCTGTAGGTCACCCAGCCCGCCATGAACCACGCCGAACTGCCGGCGACCTCAGTTAGGGCAGCCGCCACCAGACCGCCGGTGCACGACTCAGCGGTGGCGATCGTCAGGCCGGCCGCCTTCAGCGAATGCCCGGCTTCGGTGGCCAGCCAGAGCAATCGGGAGTCAAGAATCGCGCTCATTGCCACCAGTCTAAACCGCCGGCACGACGCCACTGATGCGCGCGATCAAGGCCAGCACGAACATGCCGATGGCGGCGGCGACCCAGTCGTCGAGCATGATGCCCAGCCCGCCACCAACCCGCCGGTCCAGCGTGCCGATCGGCGGTGGCTTAGCGATGTCCAGTGCCCGGAACAGCAAAAACGCCCACAGCTGCCAGTCGTAGCCGGACGGCAGCACGATCAGCATGCCGATAAACGCGTGAATCTCGTCGATGACCACCGCACCGGGATCGGCGCGACCAAGATGCTTGGCAGTGATACCGGCCGCCCAGACGCAGACCGGCGCCGCCACAAGCCAGACCACGCCTTGGGTTGCGATCGGAAGATCGGCCAGTAGCAGCCAATACAAGGGCAGAGCCAGGAGCGTGCCCCACGTGCCCGGAGCCGGCAACAGCCCAACGCCACCACCGAGCGCAAGCAGGTGCGCCGGATGGCGCAGGACAAAGCGCAGCGGCGAATCAAGCGAAGTGGTCATAGCCTCGGGGCTCCAAGCGGCTGAGCTGACCCTCGTCCAGCAGAGCAATGCCGCTGCCGGCGACGATCTCACCAATGCACCACAACGGCGTTGACGTTGCCGCCGCCAGGGCCGCCACGTCGGCGTGCCGGCTTTGCGGTGCGGTGAACAGCAACTCGTAGTCATCGCCGCCAGACAGCAGGCACTGGCGGATCAGCGCGTCCGACACGCCGTCGGTGGCTGGCGCCGGCCACGGCAAGCGTGCCGCGTCGAGCACGGCACCGCAGGCGCTGGCATCAAGGATGTGGCCGAGGTCGGACAGCAGGCCGTCCGATACGTCGATGCAGGCACTGGCCACTCCGCGCAGCGCCAGCCCGAGCGCGACCCGCGGTTCCGGTGAGTGCAGGCGCGCGTGCGCGTCGGCTCGGAGGGCGGCCGGCAACTGGCAGCGGCCCTGCAATTCTGCCAGCGCCAGCGCCGCCAGACCCGGCACGCCTGACACCCAGACCGCGTCGCCGACTTGTGCTCCGCTCCGCAGCAAAGCCTCGCCACGCGGCACCTCGCCGATTACGGTGACGCACACGTTGAGCGGGCCGCGGGTGGTGTCGCCACCTACCCAGTCGACGGCAAAACGCTGGGCGACCGCTGCGAACCCCTCGGCGAATGCTGCGACCCAGGCTTCGTCAGCACTCGGCAGGGCAATGCCGAGCAGCGCCTGGCGCGGCGTGGCACCCATCGCCGCGAGGTCGGACAGATTCACCGCAAGCGCTTTATGACCGACGCTGCGCGGATCGGCCTCGGCAAAAAAGTGGGTCCCGGCGACCAGCATGTCCGTGGCCACCACCATCTGCATGCCCGGCGTCGGGTCGATCAGCGCGGCGTCATCGCCCACCCCCAGCGCGGTGTGCCGCACCGGCCGCGTGAAATGGCGGCGGATCAGGTCGAACTCGCCGACAGCCATAGTGTCGGTCTGCCCGCGCTTAGTCTGGCGCCGCGCCTGGACGGCCGCTCACCTCGAACGGCCGCAGCGCCTGCGCCAGTTTGTCCAGCACGCCATTGACATAGCGGTGGCCATCGGTGCCGCCAAAGGTCTTGGCCAGCTCGATACCCTCGTTGATGATGACGCGGAACGGCGTCTCGGCCTGCTGCATCAGCTCAAAGGTGCCCAGCAGCAAAATCGCATGCTCCACCGGCGACAGCTCGCTCAGCGTGCGATCGAGGTGCGGCGCCAGCGCGGCATCGAGCGTCTCATGCTGCGCCAGAACGCCGCGCACCAGCGCGTCGCACAGCGGTGCGTCGGCTTTGCCGAATTGCTCGTTCTCGCGCAGATGGGCGAGGATCAATTCGGTGCGCTGGCCGTTGAGCAGCGACTGGTAGATGCCCTGTACGGCGAATTCGCGTGCGCGCCGACGCGGGCTTTTGTGGCGGGCAGCCGGCTTGGCCGCCGGAGTTTGAATCGGCTCACTCATGACGCAGCCAATCCACGCAGCAGCACCGCCATCTCGACTGCCGCCTCGGCAGCCTCCCCGCCCTTGCTGTGCATGCGCGCCTCCGCTTGGGCGTCGGTGTCTACCGTAAGAATACCGTTGGCCACTGGCACACCCGTCTGCATCTGCACTTGCAGCACGCCGGCGGCGGACGTGTCCGACACCACCTCGAAGTGATACGTCTCGCCGCGGACCACCGCGCCAAGCGCCACCAAGGCCGAGTAGCGCCCGCTCTGCGCCATCGCCAGCAATGCCACCGGGATCTCCAGCGCGCCGGGCACACGCAGCTCGACGATGCCAGCCTCGGCCACGCCAAGGTCCAGCAGGCGCTTGCGGCAATCGGCCAACAAGGCGCTACAGACCGCATCGTTGAAGCGGCTGCAGACCACGCCGACGCGCAAACCGCGACCGTCGGGGGTTAGGCTCGGAGGAGAGGTGCTCATGGTCGATGGTCCAAATGCCAGGGGCCGGACTCTAGCCGAGGAGAGCCCTGCCGCGCCAGCCCGGCGCTCACAGCGGCGGCTCGCTAAGGCCGGAGGGCGCGACGAATCCGGCCACCTCGAGACCGAAGCCGGCCATCGACGGAATCTTCCGGCGCTTGGCCATCAGGCGCATCCGGCGTACCCCAAGGTCGGCGAGGATCTGCGCGCCGATGCCGTAGTTGCGCAGATCGAACTTGGCGGGTTCAGCAGGCTCCAGAGCCGACTCGACGCGCTGCAGCAGACCGGTGCTGCCGTCCGGCCGCCGCAGCAGCACCGCGACGCCGCGTCCAGCAGCGGCGATGTGCTGCAGCGCCTGCGGCAAGCTCCACGAGTGCCCGCCCGCCTCGGCGTCGAGCAAATCGACCACCGACAGCGGCTCGTGCACCCGCACCAGCACCTCGTCGTCGCCCGACACCTCGCCCGCCACCAACGCCAGATGCACGGTGGCGCTGCGCGTTTCCTGGAACGCATGCAGCGTGAACGGCCCCCACGGCGTCTGCATCTCGCGCCGCGTCGCCTCGACCACCAGCTTCTCGTTGTGGGCGCGGTAGCGGATCAGGTCGGCGATGGCACCGATCTTCAGACCGTGCTCGCGGCCGAACTCGAGCAAGTCCGGCAGTCGCGCCATGGTGCCGTCGTCCTTCAAGATTTCGCAGATCACCGAAGCCGGCTCACAGCCGGCCAGCATCGCAAGGTCACACCCCGCTTCGGTGTGGCCCGCACGCACCAGCACGCCGCCTGGCTTGGCGATCAGCGGAAAGATATGCCCGGGCTGCACCAAGTCGTCCGGGGTCGCGTCGTGTTTGACCGCCGCCAGAACGGTGGTGGCGCGATCGTGAGCCGAGATTCCGGTGGTCACGCCATGTGCCGCCTCGATGCTGACCGTGAATGCGGTCTGCAAGGGCGCTCGATTGTCGCGCACCATCGGCTTCAGGCCGAGCTGCTCGCAGCGCTGCGGCGTGAGCGTCAGGCAAATCAGGCCACGGCCAAAGCGCGCCATGAAGTTGATCGCCTCCGGCGTGACGTGCTCGGCGGCCATCACCAGATCGCCCTCGTTCTCGCGGTCGGCCTCGTCGACCAAAATCACCATGCGGCCAGCGGCGATGTCGGCAACGATGTCCTCGACCGGCGACAGACTCAGGCTGGAATCGCTCATCGGGCTCACGTCAGTGTCCTGCGTCGGTCTCGTTGAAGCGTGCAGCGTACCGCGCCAGCAAGTCCACCTCCAGATTCACCGATGCGCCGGGCACCAGTGCCCCCAAGGTAGTCACCGCCAGCGTGTGCGGGATCAGGTTCACCTGAAACGCCGAGTGGTCGGCCGGAATCGCTGCCAGCACCGGATCGGCAGCCAGCGCACGGTCGTCGACCCGATTGACAGTCAGGCTGACACCCTGCACCGAGACCGAGCCTTTCTGCGCGACGAAGCGCGCCAGCGGCGCGGGCATCGCCACGGTCAGACGCCGATTGTCACCCAGCGCCTCAAAACCGAGCACACGACCGACGCCATCGACGTGCCCAGTCACCAGATGCCCACCCAGCCGGTCGGCCAAGCGCAACGACTTCTCCAGATTCACCGCCCCAGGCTCGCCCAGCCCAACCGTGCAGCGCAAGCTCTCGGCCGACACGTCAAAGGCCAGTTGACCGCCGTCCAGCGCCACCACCGTCAGGCAGCAGCCGTTGACCGCGATGCTGTCGCCCAGCGCAACGTCGTCCAGCGTCAGTCCGCCCGGTGACACGCGCAAACGCACGCCACCCGCAGTTGGCGTCACGGTCTCGATGCGGCCGACCGCCGCCACCATGCCGCTAAACATGATCAGCCGCCTCGGGGCGCAGGGTGACGCGCAGATCCGACCCCAGCATGCGGGTATCGGTAATGGCAAACGAATACGCGCTTTGCATCGATTCGAGCGCCGGCAGCGCAAACATGCCGCGCCCGCTGCTGCCAATGACTCGAGCGTTGAAATAGAGGATGAGTTCGTCCACCAAGCCTGCGGCCAGCAGGGCGCCATTGAGGGTCTGTCCCGCTTCGACCAAGACTTCGTTAATGCCGCGCTCGGCCAAGAGCCCGAGCAAGCGCGGCAAGCCAACCCTACCTCGCCAAGTGTCGATCTGCAGCACCTCGGCGCCAGCCTCGCGCAGTGCGTCGATACGCTCCTCGTCGCTGCTGGCGGTTGCGACCAGCACGCCGCCCGGCTCGCGCAAAGTGGCTGCATCCAGCGGAAACGCGAGATTGTTGTCGACCACGATTCGCAAGGGCTGACGCGACGTCTCGACGTGCCGCACCGTCAGCAGCGGCGCATCGGCGAGCAGGGTGCCGATGCCGGTCATCACCGCGCACGAGCGCGCACGCAGGCGGTGCACATCGGTGCGCGCCGGCTTGCCGGTGATCCATCGGCTGTCGCCGCTGGCGAGCGCGGTGCGGCCGTCCAGAGTCGCTGCCACCTTCACCCGCAACCACGGCCGCTGTCGCGTCATCCGCGCCACAAAACCGGGATTGAGCGCCGCCGCCGCGGCTGCCATCAGACCGCCACGCACCACCACGCCGGCTTCGCGCAGGGCAGCGGCACCCTGCCCCGCCACCTGCGGATTCGGGTCGTCCATGGCGTACACCACTTCGCGCACTCCGGCCTGCAACAAAGCGTCTGTGCACGGCGGCGTGCGGCCTTGGTGACAACACGGTTCGAGTGTGACGTAGGCCGTAGCACCGCGCGCCGACTCACCCGCGGCAGCCAGCGCCGCCACCTCGGCGTGAGGGCCGCCCGCCCGCTCGTGCCAACCCTCGCCGACACGCTCGCCATCGCGCACCAGCACGCAGCCGACACGCGGGTTGGGCGTGGTCGTGTACAGCCCGCGCTCGGCAAGCTGCAGCGCACGCGCCATGTGCCGGTGATCGTCGGCAGTCCACTCGGTCATGTTGATTCCTGATTACAGATCGTCGATGGCCTGACGAAAATCGTTCACATCCTTGAAACTGCGGTACACCGAGGCAAACCGCACATAAGCCACCTTGTCGAGACGATGCAAAGCCTGCATCACCCGCTCGCCGATGTCGCGCGAGGCGATTTCGCGCTCGCCACTGGCCAACACCTGCTGCACCACCTCAGCGATCGCGGCATCCACCAGCTCGGCCGGAACCGGACGCTTGTGCAAGGCACGAGCAAACGCCGTGCGCAATTTGTCGCGGTCGAATTCCTGACGCTGACCATTGCCCTTGACCACTTGCGGCAAGCGCAGTTCGCTGGTCTCGACAGTGCTGAATCGGCGATCGCAGGCCGCGCAACGCCGGCGGCGGCGAATACTGCTGCCGTCATCGCTGGCTCGCGAGTCCACCACTTGGGTGTCGGACTCGCCACAAAAGGGGCATCGCATGCTTGAA
>RFMI01000137.1 GCA_009927815.1 Betaproteobacteria bacterium
GGGTGGCGGAGAAGGTGGGATTCGAACCCACGGTACGGTGTTAAGCCGTACACACGATTTCCAATCGTGCACCTTCGGCCGCTCGGTCACTTCTCCGTGGCGGCGAAGGTTACCCGCAACCGGCCCTTCGAGCAAATTTGACCCTGCGCAAAGCGCACCATCCAGCGTCGGTTGACACTGTGGCGGAGCGATTCCCGCTCACCCCACAGGAGACCTGACCATGAACAAAATGGTGCATTTCGACCCCTTTGCCGATTTCGACGAGATGTTCCGCGGCATGATGCTGCGGCCGGTGCGGCTAGAAGCCGGCCCGCCGCAGATTCGCCTCGACGTCGCCGAAAATGACAACGCCTACACCGTCCACGCCGAGATCCCGGGCGTCAAAAAGGACGACATCCACATCAGTGTCGATGGCAATCTGGTGTCCATCAGCGCCGAGGTTCATCACGAAAAAGAGACCCGCAAAGGCGACCGCGTGATCCGCTCCGAGCGCCATTCGGGCTCGCTGTCGCGCAGTTTCACGCTGGCTCACGAGGTCGACCAGGCAGCAACTCAAGCGCGTTACAACGATGGCGTGCTAGAGGTGACCCTGCCCAAGCTGACGCGCTCGCGCCCCAGCCCGATCGCTATTAAGTAAAGCGTGCCGCGATTGGGTAGCGCCAGTCCTTGCCGAAGCCGCGCGGCGTGATGCGCGGCCCCACCGCCGCCTGTCGGCGCTTGTACTCGTTGCGTCGGATCAGCCCCACCACCCGGTCGACGTCGGCCGGCGCAAAACCGGCCGCGATGATCGCCGCTGGCGACTCGTTCTGCTCGACGTAGCGCGCCAGGATGGCATCGAGGATGTCGTAGGGCGGCAGGCTGTCCTGATCGCGCTGGTCGGGGCGCAGCTCGGCCGACGGCGGCCGCGTGATGATGCGCTGCGGGATCACATCCGACTGCGTGTTGCGCCAGTTGGCCAAGCGGTAGACCAGCGTCTTGGCGACGTCGCGCAACACCGCAAAGCCGCCGGCCATGTCGCCATAGAGCGTGGCATAGCCCACCGCCATCTCACTTTTGTTGCCGGTGGTGAGCACCAGCTTGCCACCCTTGTTAGACAGCGCCATCAGCAGAGTACCGCGCGAGCGCGCCTGCAGATTCTCCTCAGTGGTGTCCGGCGGGGTGCCGGCAAACGCCGTGGCCAGCGCCGCCTCGAAGCGGCTGGTGATCTCGCCAATGGCGATTTCCTGATAAGCCACACCCAGCCGCGCCACCATGTCGCGCGAGTCGGTCACGCTGATATCGGCGGTGTAGCGCGACGGCATCATCACCGCCTCCACCCGCTCCGGTCCGAGGGCGTCGGTGGCCACCGCCAACACCACCGCCGAATCGATGCCGCCAGACAAGCCCAGCAACACGCCGGAGAAGCCGCACTTGCGTACGTAATCGCGCACCGCCAGCACCAGCGCCTGCCACACCTGCTGCTCGACGCTGGCAATATCCGGCGCCTCGCCGGGCTGATCTGGATCGACCACGCGCACCGCCTCGACGCACGCTGGCAGCCGATGGCGCACACAGCCGTCGGCCGCCATCACCAGGCTGCCGCCGTCGAACACCAGCTCGTCTTGGCCGCCCACCGCATTGACGTAGACCAGCGGCAGGCCAGTCTCGACGACACGCTGCCGCAACACCGCTTCGCGGGCATGCGGCTTGTCGAGGTGATACGGCGACGCATTGAGCACGACAATGCGCTGCGCACCGGCCGCCTTGAGGTCGGCGGCGACGTCCGGCTGCCAGATGTCCTCGCAGATCGCTACGCCGATGCGCTCGCCCGCCAGCTCAAACACGGTGGCCGCGCGGCCTTCGGCAAAGTAGCGCTTCTCATCGAACACCTCGGCGTTGGGCAAATGGCGTTTGTGCGCCGTGGCCTGCACACGCCCGCCAAGCAGCAGCGAGGCCGCGTTGAACAGGGCTTTGCCGGCCCGGTGCGGATGGCCCACCAGCAGCGGCAACGGCGTCTGCGCCGCCAGCTCGGCCAGGCGCGACGCGCAGTCGTCAAGAAAATGGCCGCGCAGTAGCAAGTCTTCCGGCGGATAGCCGGTCAGCGCCAGCTCGGGCGTCACCAGCAGGTCGGCACCTTGTGCCGCTGCGTCGTGCGCGGCTGCCAAGATGCGCGCCGCGTTGCCAGGCAGGTCGCCGACGGTAGGATTGATTTGGGCGAGACCGATGCGCATGGCTGCAGTTTAGCCGAGACGCCGTCGGACTCTGGCAACCTGCTCAGCATCTGCCTGTCTCAATGCCTATGTCCGAAACCGCTCCATTGCGCGTCGCCGTCGTCAGCCAACTGGCCGATCTTCCAGCCGACTGGGACGCACTGCTGGCCGGTCCTCCCGGCGAAGGCCGCATTTGGCTAGAACGCGGCTTTCTGCAAGCCCTGGAAGCCAGCGGCAGCATCGGCCCTGGCACCGGCTGGCTGCCCCGGTTCCTGCTGGCTTGGCGCGACAACCAGCTGGTGGGCGCACTGCCGCTGTGGCTCAAGCAGCACTCGTACGGCGAATACGTGTTCGACTGGGCCTGGGCGCGCGCCTGGGAACAGCATGGCCTGCCGTATTACCCCAAGCTGGTGTCGGCCATCCCCTTCACGCCAGCCACCGGGCCACGCCTTCTGGCCGACACTGCCGAGACGCGCACCGCGCTGCTGGCCGCCGTGCAAACCTGGCTCGACGCCGGCGAAGTGTCATCAGCGCACGTGCTGTTCCCGTCGGCGTCGGAGTTGCCGCATTGGCAGAGCAGCGGCTACTTGTTGCGCGAGGGCGTGCAGTTTCACTGGCAATCCCGCGGCGAAGCCGACTTCGAGGCCCTGCTGATGAGCCTGACCCGCGACAAGCGCAAACACATCCGCCAGGAACGTCGGAAGGTCGCCGACGCGGGGGTGCGCTTTCGCATCGTCAATGGCCACAGCGCCAGCCCCGCCGACTGGGACTTCATGGCCGCCTGCTACGCGCAAACCTACGCCGAGCACCGCTCGAGCCCCTATCTGAGCGACGACTTTTTTCCGCGCTGGGCCGCCGCCTGCCCCGACGCCCCACTGCTGTTCATCGCCGAAGTTGACAATACGCCGGTGGCGGCCAGCCTCTGCGCCCGCGACGGCGAGGCGCTCTATGGCCGCTACTGGGGCGCGCGTGTCCACATCCCCTGTCTGCACTTCGAGGCGTGCTACTACCAACCCTTGCAGTGGGCTCTGCAAAACGGCGTCCGCCGGTTCGAGGGTGGCGCTCAGGGCGAACACAAGCAGGCCCGCGCCCTGGAGCCTGTGCGCACGGCATCGCTGCACCGCATCGCGCATCCCGCGTTCGAAGACGCGGTGGCCGGCTTTTTGGCGCGCGAACGGGCGGGCATCGCCGAGTATCACGACGAGCTGGGCCGGCACACGGCCTATGGGCAAAGTAGCTGAACAGCATGCGAGCACGACTCTTGCGCTAGATCAACATAAAACCCTGCGCAATCGAGAACCGGGCGTAGTATGGGACGGGTCACTATCGATAAAAAAAGTCGATGAAAGGCTCACCATGTCGCACAACTCTGAATTGACCGGCACCGGCGGCGACCGCCGCGCACCCACAACCGAACGCCGCCGCCGCAATCGCCGCGCCAGCGACAATCGCGCCGTCACCTTCAAGTTGCCGCCGGGTTCACGCACGCTTAACCAACTCAAAGCCGCCTGCTCGCAGTGCTCACTGCATGAGCTGTGCGTCGCCAACGGTCTCGAAATCGGCGATCTGGCTCGGCTCGATCAACTCACGCAAAAGCGGCAGCGGGTGCTGCGCCATCAATCGCTCTACAAAGCGGGGATGCCCTTTCATGCCATCTATGCGGTGCGGGCCGGCTTTTTCAAAACCGAAGGCACACTGGGTGACGGCCGCGAGCAGATCTCGGGCTTTCAGATGGCTGGCGAATTGCTGGGTCTCGATGGCATTGGCGAAGGCCGGCACTTGTGCAATGCGGTAGCCCTGGAGGACAGCGAGGTCTGCGTCATCCCCTTCGCCGAGATCGAAGCCATGGCCCGCGCCATCCCGGCATTGCAGCAGTCGCTGCACCGCCTGATGAGCCGCAGCACCGCCCACGACCACAAGCTGCTCAGCCTGCTCGGCAACGGCACCGCGGAAGAACGCGTCGCAACGTTCCTGCTTGACCTCTCGCACCGCCTGTCGCAGCGCGGCTACGCCGGTTCGGAGTTCGTGTTGCGCATGACCCGCGAGGAGATCGGCCAGCATCTGGGCCTGACCCTGGAAACGGTGAGTCGCACCCTGTCGCGCCTGCAACGCCAGGGCGCCATCCGCGTGCAACAGCGGCTGGTACGACTGGTCGACATGGATGCACTGGTGCGAACCGCACCGGGCTAGGACGAGCCCGGCTCAGGGCAGCTGCGCCACCAATTCGAGGGCCGGACTGTCGGCTTGGGCGGCCCAGCGACCCGCCAGACGCCACTCTCCAGCGACATCCTGCACCAGTACATGCCAACGGGCTACGGCCGGCGGCGCGAGGTTGCCGACATAATCGCCGCTCGGCTCACGCTGCACCCGCACGGTCTGATCCTGACCCGCTCGCGTCGGGTGCGAGAACACGACCTCCAGAGCCTCTGGCAATACCCCATTAGCTTCAGCGTGCAGCCGCACTCGTAGCAGATGCGCGGCGGCTTCAAGCTTCACCGTGGCCGTCAGCCCCATGGCGACGGCGGCTTGCTCGCGCTTGAGCACCCGGTTGATGGTCTTACCCTCGCGGTAGTAGTCCTCGACCACGAGACCATCGTCGGTGTCGATCGCCAGCCAGGCGGTCCACAAACCGGCTACCACCACCACAGCGGGGCCCAGCATCAGAAGCCAGGGCGAACGATGGCGGTACCAGGGTTTGGTGTCAGTCATGTCAGGGCCCGATCAGAGATTTGGACGGCCATCAGCGCAGCAGAAACGTCGACTTTTCGCGCACTGTGTCGTTGCGGTCGTCGTCAAGCGCCGTCACCAGGAACTCGATGTCGTGCGAGCCTTTGGGCACCTGCTCCGGGATCCACCCGCACATACACCTCCAGCGTGTGAAAACTTATGGCCGGCACAGTGACCACGGCACCTTCGGTTGACGCCACGGTGAGACTTGGCAGGCCCGCTGCCACCAGCCGGTAACGCCGAGGGTGTTCGTCCATATTGAACACCTTGATGCGGTAAAGGTTCTCGATACGACCATCGGCGGTGGGCCGCGACAACACGCTCGCCTCGCGCATCACATTGACCCGAAACGGATCGCGCAGCGCCAAAGACACCACCATCGCCCCGACCACGGCGAGCAGCACCGCGCTGTAGCCGATCACCCGGGTGCGCAGCAGGTGCGTGTACCAGCGACCCTTCGGACGCTTGCCTGTGAGCACGTTCTCGGTGGAGTACCGGATCAGCCCGCGTGGCATCTCCATACGATCCATCACCTGGTCGCAGGCATCGATGCAGGCTCCGCAACTGATGCACTCGATCTGCAAACCCTTGCGGATGTCGATTCCGGTGGGGCACACAGCCACACAGAAACCACAGTCGACGCAGGACCCAAGACCGCTGTCCTCGCCCTTCTTGCGAATGCCCCGCGGTTCCCCGCGGGCCGCGTCGTAGGTGACGATCAACGTGTCGGCGTCGAACATCACGCTCTGGAAGCGCGCATACGGACACATGAACTTGCAGATCTTTTCGCGCAGCCATCCGGCGTTGTAGTAGGTGAAGAAGCCGTAGAACAGGATCCAAAACGCTTCGCCGCCAAACTCGAACGAGGGAATCGCCGCCCACAACTGCTGGATCGGCACAAAGAAGCCCACAAAGGTAAAGCCGGTCCACAGACCCAGCGTCGCCCATATCGCATGTTTGCTGCCCTTGATGGCGATCTTGCGGGCATGCCACGCTTGCGCCGAAAGCCGGCGCTGGGCTGGGCCATCACCCTCGATGGCGCGCTCGATCCACAGGAACATCTCGGTGTAGACGGTCTGCGGACAACTGTAGCCGCACCACAAACGACCCGCCACCGAGGTGAACAGGAACAAGGCCAGCGCGCAGGTGATGAGCAGCCCGGTCAGGTAGATGAAGTCCTGCGGGAAGAGCACCAGCGGGCCGAAGTAGAACTTGCGGGCGCCCAGATCGAACAGGACCGCCTGCCGTCCGTCCCACTGCAGCCAGGGCACGCCGTAGAACACCAGTTGCGTCACCACCACCATGGCGATGCGCCAATTGGCGAACCAGCCCGACACCGAATGCGGCTGCACGCGCAAGCCGCGCAGGGCCGGGTTGCCCCGGCGCGACTTGGGCGGAGCGACCGGCACCGCGGCGGGACGTTGCGTGTCAGTCATTGTTGGCCTCCAGACCGGTTGGGGCCGTCCGCGCCTTGGCTGTTAGCAAGCCACCGGGACCAGTCAGCCACCCTCAGTGCGGCTGGCCTTCACTACGCAAGCCATACACATAGCCGGCCAGCAGATGCACCTTGGCCTCGCCCAGCTGGTCGGCCTGAGCCGGCATCTTGCCGCCACGGCCCTTGACCAGCGTCTCAACGATGCTTTCCTGGACCGACTTAGCGTCGGCACCTTTGGCGTAGAGCCAATACCGATCGGTCAGGTTGGCGGAGCCGAGCGCCTGATTGCCTTTGCCCTCAGCGCCGTGACACGCAGAACACACCTGGATGAACTTGGGCGCCGCCTTCGCTGCAAGAGCGGGGTCGTGCTTCATGCCCGACAGGCTCATCACGTAGTGCGACATCTCGATGGCGCCCTTCGGACCACCGATCACCGCTTCCTGACCACCATAGGCCGGCATCATCGCCTGACGCCCGCCGAGGATGGTCTCTTTGATCTTCTCGGCACTACCGCCCCAGATCCAGTCGCCATCGCGCAGATTCGGGAATCCGGTGTTGCCGCCGGCATCAGGACCGTGACACTGCGTGCAATAGGTGAGCCACAGGTGCTTGCCCATCTCGCGCGCCTCGGGGTTAACCGCGACCTCTTCGATGCGCATGCCGGCGTACTTGGCCAGGACCGGGCCAAACCGCTCGTCGGCCTGCTTAAGTTCGGCGGTGTGTTGCCCGACGCTGGTCCACTTGAGCAGACCGGCGTAACTGCCCACACCCGGGTACAGCAAGAAATACCCCGCAGCAAACACCACGGTGGCGTAGAACAGTCCCTTCCACCATTTCGGCAGCGGGTTGTCCAGCTCCACCAGCGTCTCGTCCCAGCGGTGGTCGAGTTCTTTGCCCTCGTCGGTCGGCACGTCCTGCGACTTCATCAACAGTAGGCAGCCGATGACGCTGGCAATCACGATCAGGCCGACGTACCAGGCCCAGAAGTCACTGACGAAATCACTCATTGCTCGATCCTCGTTTGATTCTTGTGACCCGCGACACCGCTGCTGGGGCGATCGTCGTCGTCAAGCGGAATGCGTGCCGCTTGCTCGAACGCCGCGCCGCGACGACCGCTGTAGGCCCACCAGACGATGCCGACGAAGCTCGCCAACCCCAGTACGGTGAACAGGCTGCGCAAGTCGTTGATGTCCATGGTTGTGGTCTCAGCGCCCAGTCTTGAGCGCGGTACCCAGCACCTGAAGATAGGCGATGACCGCGTCCTCTTCGGTCTTGCCGGAGGTGTCCTTCACCGCATCGGCGATCTCGAGTTCGGTGTAGGGCACGCCGACGGCACGCAGAGCGCGCATGTGCGCGGGCATCTCGCCGCTGTCGACCATCTTGTGTTGCAACCACGGGAAGCCCGGCATATTCGACTCGGGCACCAAGTCGCGCGGTTGGCGCAGATGGATGCGGTGCCAATCGTCGGAGTACTTGCCGCCGACGCGATGCAGATCGGGCCCGGTGCGCTTGGAGCCCCACTGGAACGGATGGTCGTAGACGAACTCGCCCGCCACCGAGTAGTGGCCATAACGCTCAGTCTCGGCGCGGAACGGCCGCACCATCTGCGAGTGGCAGGTGTAGCAGCCCTCGCGGATGTAGACATCGCGTCCGGCCACTTGCAGCGCGGTGTAGGGCTTAAGCCCCTCGACCGGCTGGGTGGTCGACTTTTGGAAGAACAGCGGAACGATCTCAACGAGACCGCCGATGCTGACCACCAGAAAGATGCCGATGACCAACAGACCGACATTCTTCTCGATCAGGTGATGGGTGTTGAACTTGCTCATCACCGACTCCTTAAGCGTGTGCCAGCGCAGCTGCCGGGACCGGCGCATCGTCGTAGACGCGCGCGTCCTTCGCCGTTGCCGTGCGATAGACGTTGTAGGCCATCAACAGCATCCCGGCGACGTACAGCACGCCGCCAAGGAAGCGGATGAACAAGAACGGGTAGGTGGCCTTGACCGCCTCGGCGAAGCTATAGGTGAGCGTGCCGTCGGGGTTGGTGGCACGCCACATCAGGCCTTCGGAGACGCCAGCCACCCACATCGCGGCGATGTACAGCACCACGCCGAGTGTCGCCAGCCAAAAGTGCACGTTGATCAAACGCACGCTCCACATGGCCTCGCGACCGAACATGCGCGGGATCAGGTAGTAGAGCGAGCCGATCGACACCATCGCGACCCAGCCCAAGGCACCGGAGTGCACGTGGCCGATGGTCCAGTCGGTGTAGTGGCTGAGCGCGTTCACCGTCTTGATTGCCATCATCGGGCCCTCGAACGTGCTCATGCCGTAGAACGATAGCGAGGTGACGAGGAACTTGAGGATGGGGTCGGTGCGGAGTTTGTCCCAAGCGCCTGACAGGGTCATGATGCCGTTGACCATACCGCCCCAGCTTGGCGCCAGCAGGATCAGCGAGAACACCATGCCCAAAGACTGCGTCCAGTCGGGCAGTGCGGTGTAGTGCAGGTGGTGCGGGCCTGCCCACATGTAGGTGAAGATCAAGCCCCAGAAGTGGACCACTGACAAGCGGTACGAATACACCGGGCGGTTGGCCTGCTTCGGCACGAAGTAATACATCATCCCGAGGAAGCCGGCGGTGAGGAAGAAGCCCACGGCGTTGTGGCCGTACCACCACTGGATCATCGCGTCCTGCACACCGGAGTACGCCGAGTACGACTTGAACAGGCCCGCCGGCATGGCCATGCTGTTGACGATGTGCAGCATGGCAACCGTCAGGATGAAGGCGCCGAAGAACCAGTTGGCGACATAAATGTGGGGCGTCTTGCGCTTGAGCAGGGTACCGAAGAAGGTGATGGCGTAGCTGATCCAAACAATGGCGATCAGGATGTCGATCGGCCACTCCAGCTCGGCGTACTCCTTGCCCTGGGTGATGCCCTGAGGCAGCGTGATGGCCGCGGCGACGATCACCGCTTGCCAGCCCCAGAAGGTGAACGCCGCAAGCCTGTCGCTGAAGATGCGCGTGTGGCAGGTGCGCTGAACCACGTAGTAGCTGGTGGCGAACAGTGCGCAACCGCCAAACGCAAAGATCACCGAGTTGGTGTGCAGTGGTCGCAGACGGCCGTAGCTCATCCACTCGATGCCGTAGGTCATGTCCGGCCAGACCAGTTGCGCGGCGATGAACACCCCCATCGCCATGCCGAGGATGCCCCAGACCACCGCCATCACGGCGAACTGGCGCACCACCTTGTAGTTGTAGGTTTCCTGCATCTCGTACACACCCTCACGGACAGTCAAATTCGATTCGCACAACCAGACGCGCGATCGTCGCACGCCCTTTGCTATCCAGGCCTGATCCAGCTCAGGCGTCAGGCGGGTCGCGGCGGGCCGAAGCGCTGGCATCCGGAGGGACGTCGTCGTCCATCAGAATGCGATGGGCCGGACCCTCAAGGTCGTCAAACTGACCACTGCCGACCGACCACCACAGCAACCACAACACCGCGCCGATCAACACCACACTCAGCGGGATCAGGAGGTACAGGCTTTCCATAGACCTCCTTCTCGCACCGCAAAAAACTAGCGCCCTAGGCGCAGGGCATTGCCCACCACCACCAGCGAACTTGCTGCCATGCCCACGCCGGCCAACCACGGGCTGACTAGCCCGAGCGCCGCTAGCGGCACCGCGGCGGCATTGTAAACCATCGCCCAACCCAGATTCTGGCGAATGATGCGCCGCGTCATTCGGGCTCGCTGCAGCGTTTCGGCCAAGCGGCCGAGCTGCGACCCGAGCAGCAGACCATCCGCCGAAGCCGAGGCGACATCGCTGGCACCCGCCATTGCCAAGGACACATCCGCACCCGCCAAAACCGGCGCATCGTTCACACCATCGCCAAGCATCAGTACCACACGGCCATTGCGCTGCAACTGCTGGACGTAATCCAGTTTAGAGGCCGGGGTCGCCCTTGCAAGGCGATTTTTGATTTCGAGCACGGCTGCCACCGATTCGACACTGCCGACCTGGTCACCGGACAGCAGATGCACCTCACAGCCAAGCGCGCGCATGGCTGCTACCGCGGCTGCCGCGTCGGGTCGGAGGCTGTCGGCCAACACGAAGGTGGCCAGCCACTGCTCCCGGCTGGCCAGATGCACCCGCACCTCGCCAGGCGCGCCCGGTGGCACGTCGATGGGCGATGCCGCGCACCAGTTGGCGAGCCAGTCGGCGGCGCCGAGGCGCAGCTCACGACCCTTGACCTTGCCCTCGACGCCACTGCCGACGTGGTGCCGACTGGCCACCACCGACGCCGGCACCTGACCCGCCAGCAACGCCAGCGCCAAGGGATGCCGCGAGCCCTGTTCCAGCGCAGCCGCCAAAGCCCGACACTCGGTTTCATCGGCGTCGGCATGTAGCAACACCTGCTCGACGTTGAGTTGCCCACGAGTCAGCGTACCGGTCTTGTCGAACACCACATCGGTGACCCGAGCCAGCGTCTCCAATGCGTGCCCACGGGTGATCAGCACGCCCTGCCGGGCCAGTCGCGTGGTCGCCGCAGTGAGCGCGGCGGGCGTCGCCAGCGCCAATGCGCAAGGGCACGTCACCACCAGCACGGACACGCCGATCCACAGGGCCCGCGACGGGTCGATCAGCATCCATGCCCCCACTGTCAGCGCCGACAGCACCAGAATGCCGGCCACGAAGCGGCCCGCGAGACGGTCTGCATCGGCAGCCACTTGAGGTTTGTCCGACAAGGCACGGTCAAGCAGACGCACAATCGCCGAGACCACGGTGTCCTGGCCGACCTGCGTCACCCGCACCAGCAGAGGGCTCTCGACATTGATCGAGCCGCCGGTCACGGTAGCGCCGACGCGCTTGGTCACCGGCAGCGACTCGCCGGTGAGAACGCTCTCGTCAGCCGCCGACTCGCCCTCGACCACAACCCCGTCGGCGGGCAGCACCGCGCCTGGCGCGACACTGACGACGTCGCCCGGAACCAGACTGGCCACCGGCACCGCCTCGGTGTCACGCTGCTGCGGCCAATCCGCGACGCGGTCGGCCACCGCCGGCACGATGCGACCGAGGCGGTCGAGCGCGTCGGCGGCGCGTTGACGCACCCGCAGTTCCAAGTAGCGCCCGCCCAGCAACAAAAACACGAACATGGTCAGCGAGTCGAAGTAGACCTGCCCGCTGCCCGACACGGTCGCCCAGACGCTGGCGGAAAACGCCACGCCGATACCGAGCGCCACCGGCACGTCCATGCCGGCGCGGCGCAGATGCAAGTCACGCCAGGCGTTGCGAAAAAAATGCGCCGACGAGTAGACCACCGCGGGCAAGGTCAGCAGCAGGCTGGCCCAACGAATCAGCGTCTCGGTGTCGGCCGCCATGTCGCCGTCGCGCGCCAGATACACGGCACCGCGTACATCATCACCTGCATCGACGACAAGCCTGCAACCAACCAGCGCCACAGCGCCACCCGGCGCTCGCGCTGCATCAGCGCATCGCGCTCGCGGGCGTCGAAGGGATGCGCCCGGTAGCCGATCTCGGCCACCGCCAGCAGTAACTTGGATAAGCGCGTCAGGCGACTGTCCCAGCGGATGCGCGCCCGCTGCGTGCTGAAATTGACCTCCACCGCCAGCACGCCGGGCTGCGCCGCCAAATGACGCTCGTTCAACCAGAGACAGGCCGCACAGGTGATGCCCTCGAGCATCAGATGCACCTCGCGCACCTCGTCGTCGCTGGGCGCCTCGAGAAAGTTCGCCTGCAAAGCGGGGTTGTCGTACACCGCGAGCGCGTCCAGGGCTGGCGGCACCAGCGCTGCGCCCTCGGGCATGGCCGTGCGCTGCGCGTAGTACGCCGACATGCCGGCATCGACGATGGCCTGCGCCACTGCCTGACAGCCCCGACAGCACATAGCACGCTCGGCGCCGTCTACGCGCACGCCGTAGCGGGCAGCGGCCGGCACTGGCAAGCCGCAGTGGAAGCACGGATCGGCCGTCAAAACCAGACCTGTACACGCGCTTGGGTTAGCATGGGCGGTCCATTAGACTTATTCCAATATCTGGCGTAAAAATGCGTCCATTCAGGCCGCCGATACAAAGACCGAGATGATTCCCTGGCTGTCCCCTGGATCTGATTTTCCGCCTGTTGCTGCGGCCCTGCGCGACCCCAATGGGCTGCTGGCTGCGGGTGGCCGGCTGGACGTCGACACCCTGCTGCGCGCGTACCGCTCCGGCATCTTCCCTTGGTACGCGCACGACGATCCGATCCTGTGGTGGAGTCCCGACCCGCGCATGGTACTGGAGCCGCACGCCATCCACGTCACCCGCAGCCTGGGCAAGACTCTGCGCCATGGCACCTTCGAAATTCGTTCGGACACCGCTTTCGAAGACGTGATCGATAACTGCGCCGACCTGCGCCGCGACGACGGCACGTGGATCAACCCGGCGATCCGCAGCGTCTACGTCGAGCTGTTCGAGCGCGGCTATGCCACTCGATCGAAACCTGGGTCGACGACAATCTGGTCGGCGGCCTCTATGGTTTGGCGATCGGCCGCGTGTTCTTTGGCGAATCGATGTTTCATGTCCAGCGCGACGCCTCCAAGCTGGCGCTGGTGCACCTGTGTCGCCAACTCGAGCGCTGGAACTACGGTTTGATCGACTGCCAGATGGAGACCACCCATCTTGCGTCCATGGGCGCTGTGCCGATTCCCCGCGACGAATTCATCGATCGCCTCGCAGACTTGGTAGACTCTGCGGACTCGCCGGGCAAATGGCAGCTCGATCATGACCTCTCTGCGTGACCTGCCGTACCAAGTCCTTCAGTTTTACGTCACCGCACCGTACAACTGCTCCTACCTGCCGGGCCGTCTGGCGCGCTCGCAGGTAGCCACGCCTGGCCACTTCATCGATACCCCGGTCTATGGCGAGCTGGTGCGCGCTGGCTTTCGCCGCAGCGGACTGTTCACCTATCGACCCTATTGCGACAACTGCCGCGCGTGCACGCCGGTTCGGGTGCTGGTCGATCAGTTCGAACCCGATCGCAGCCAGCGCCGCGCATTGCAACATCACTCAGGACTGAGCGTTGAAGCCAAGTCGCTCACATTTTGCGAAGAGCATTACGCGCTCTACCTGCGCTACCAGACGGCGCGCCACAGCGGTGGTGGTATGGACCACGACAGCCGCGAGCAATACGCCCACTTTCTGCTGCAAAGCCGAGTCGATTCGTGCCTGTTCGAGTTCCGCGAGGCCGACGGCACACTGCGCATGGTCTCCCTGGTCGATCGCCTGGGCGACGGACTCTCGGCGGTCTACACCTTTTTCGACCCCACAGTTGCCGGCGCCAGCTATGGCACCTACGGCGTCCTCTGGCAGATCGACTATTGCCGCCAGCACGGCCTGCAACACCTGTACCTCGGCTACTGGATCGAGGACAGCCGCAAGATGCGCTACAAGACTCGCTTCCAGCCGCTCGAAGCACTGCGTGGCGGCATCTGGGTACCGCTCAGCTGCGCGGCTTGAACACCGCGTCGCGGTAGTATTTCGCTTCGTCGATTGATTCGTAGACGTCGGCCAGCGCCTCGTGGCGGGTCTTCTTCTTGAACGCCGCGAACTCGGTCGGGTACCACGAGCGGCTGAGCTCCTTGAGCGTGCTCACATCTAGATTGCGGTAATGGAAGAACGCCTCCAGCTGTGGCATGTGGATGGCCAGGAACCGCCGGTCCTGACCGATGCTGTTGCCGCACATCGGCGAGGCCTTGGCGGCTAAATGTTGTCGCAGCCAAGCCAGCGCCTCGGTCTCGACCGCTGCCTCATCGTGCTGCGACGCGCGCACCCGCTCGACCAGACCGCTGCGCGTATGAGTCCCGGTGTTCCAGGCGTCCATGCCGGCCAAGGTCGCGTCCGACTGGTGGACCACCCACACCGGCGCCTCGGCAACCACCTCCAGGTTGGCGTCCGTGACCACCATCGCCACCTCGATGACGCGGTCGCGCTCGGGCGACAGACCAGTCATCTCGAGATCGAGCCAGACCCAGCGGACAGACGATTCACTCATGCGTGTCTTTCATTGATTTGCGTAGGCAAGGTGCCGCGAAGCAAGACTTGCGGTGTGCCGCGCGACCCACCATCATTCGCGGCACGGCGATTTTCGCACAGGCAGGCACCGTCGCCGCCCCCGTTCTTCGACATCGGACACCCCACTTGGACACATTCACCCTCACCGCCCTGTTTGTCCTGCTGATCACCAGCGTTACGCTGGCACGACTGTGGCTAGCACGGCGGCAGATCGCACACGTCATCGGGCATCGCGACCACGTTCCGCCGGCCTTCGCCAGCGTTATCAGCGCCGAAGCCCATGCCAAAGCCGCGGACTACACCGTCGCCAAGGTTCGGCATGGCATGCAAGACCTGCTACTGGGCACCGGCGTGTTGCTGGTGCTCACGCTGGGCGGCGGTATCAGCTGGCTCGACGCGCAGCTGGCGACAGTGCTGGGCGACGGGCTGTTGCACGGACTGGCGCTGATTGGCGCAGCAATGCTGGTGTCGGGGCTGGCCGAATTGCCGCTCGCCTGGAAGCGCGTGTTTGGCCTCGAAGCCTCGTTCGGCTTCAACCGTATGAGCCGCGGGCTGTTCATCCGCGACCTTCTGCTCAAGGCTGGGATGTCGGTGGCCATCGGCGCGCCGATCATGGCGCTGGTGCTCTGGATCATGCAGGCGATGGGCGAGTACTGGTGGTTCTACGCCTGGAGTGTGTGGGCGGCGTTCAATTTCGCCGTGATGGCGCTGTATCCGACCGTGGTGGCACCGCTGTTCAACACCTTCTCGCGCCTGCCCGAGGGTGAGCTCAAGCAGCGCATCGAGACCCTTCTGGCGCGCTGCGGCTTTGCCTCCGGCGGCTTGTTCACCATGGACAGCTCGCGCCGGTCGAGCCACGGCAATGCCTACTTTTCGGGCTTCGGCGCGGCCAAGCGGATCGTACTGTTCGACACCCTGATCAGCCGCCTAACGCCGGTCGAGGTGGAAGCAGTGCTGGCGCACGAGCTCGGCCACTTCAAACGTCAGCACGTGCGTCGTCGTCTGGTGCTGATGTTCGGCATCGCGCTGGCGGTGTTTGCGCTGATGGGCTGGGTGCTGCAGAGCCCGGCGGTGTTCGAGGCGCTGGGGCTGGGTCGACCCACCACCGCCGGCGGCATTCTGCTGATCATCCTCACCGTGCCCTACCTGCTATTCGTGCTGCGGCCACTGTTGGCGAGCTACTCGCGCAAGCACGAGTTCGAGGCTGATGCCTACGCCGCCGAACACGCCGACGCCGATGCGCTGGTCGATGCGCTGGTCAAGCTCTACAAGGACAACGCGTCGACGCTGACGCCGGACCCGCTGCACTCTGCGGTGTACGACTCGCACCCGCCGGCGGCGCAGCGCATCGCCCGCCTGCGCGAATTCGCCCCGGGCAGCCTGCCGGTCGCTGGCGCCGCCTGAGTCACCCCTGGCCGCGCCGACCGCCTTCCCGCCACCGCTCGCCGGCACCCGCCGCGGCCGAATCGTCGCTGCGTACGGCCGCCGCTTCATCACCGAAACGGCTGATGGCGCCTGGGTCGACTGCGTCACCCGCGGCAAGCGCGGCGGCGTGGCGTGTGGCGATTGGGTCGACATTGCTCCGGCGGGCGATGGCGGCGTCATCGAGCGCGTACTGGAGCGGCAGTCGCTGCTCTACCGCGCCGATGCGGTCCAAGAAAAACTCATCGCTGCCAATGTGACGCAGGCGCTGGTGATGGTCGCCACCTGGCCGGGCTGGGATGAAGATCTACTCGTGCGCTGTCTGATCGCCGCCGAACACGCCGGCGTGGCAGTCAAATTGGTGCTCAACAAAATCGATCTGGCCGACCGGCGCGCCGGCGCCCGCCAAGCGCTGGCAGTGTTCGAAGGCGCCTGCCCGGTCATCGAGATCAGCGTCCACGATGGCCCCGGTCTGATTCGCGAGCACTTGCAAGGCCACACCACTGTGCTGGTCGGGCCGTCGGGGGTCGGCAAGTCGAGCCTGGTCAATGCACTGGTGGAGGGCGCTGCTGCAGCCACCCGTGAGGTGTCGCAGGCTTTGGACAGCGGTCGCCACACCACTACGCACGCGCGGCTCTACCACCTCGATGCCGCGTCGGATTTGATCGACTCGCCAGGCATGCAGGTTTTTGGCATGCACGCCGTGGGCGCCGACCAACTGGCCGCGCAATTTCCCGAATTTCGCAACCACTTGGGCGACTGCCGCTTCCGCGACTGCCGGCACCTGCACGAGCCCGACTGTGCCCTACAGGCGGCCGTGGCCCGCGGCGACGTCCCGGCGCAACGGTTGGCGCAGTATGTGACGGTGCGTCGCTCGCTCGAACCCTAAACCGGGCCGGTTGGATCAGCCAACCATCTTGCCGACGCCAAGCAGCAACAGGGCGGCAAAGCCCAGCACCACGATGCGCCAGACCAGCCCCAAGGCACTGCGAATATCGGCCGCGGCCGAACCCCCGGTGTCGGCTTCGCTGGCGTATTCGGGCATCACTCGCCGCGGGTCGCCCAGCGTCATGCCGAGCGCGCCAGCCGCGCTGGCGAGGATCACGCCCTCCTCCTGCAACGTCCAGTGGGTCGATTGCTGGCGCCACGCGTACACCGCGTCCTCGAAATTGCCGACCACGGCGATCGCCAATGCAGTAGCCCGCGCAGGTAGCCAATCGGCCCAGCGCAGCAAACGCGTGGCGGCCTCGGCATAGGGCGGGGGAGCATCCTGACGGGTCCACGCGGCGTAGACCTCGCGCACCAGCAGATACAGCACCGGCCCGATGCAACCCGGCAGCAGCACATACCAGAGCACCGGCGCGAACAGCCGCGCATGCACCGTCAGCAGCAGCACCTGAATCACCGTGCGCCCCCGCGCAGCAGCGCCCCCTGGCAGCGAGGCCAGCGCCATCGGCGAGCCCGCCAGCACCGCCGCGGCAGAAGCGTCATCGCCCTCGTCGAGGGCCCGCGCAGCC
>RFMI01000098.1 GCA_009927815.1 Betaproteobacteria bacterium
ACTCCCACTCGATCGTCGCCGGCGGCTTTCCGGAGACGTCGTACACCACCCGATTCAGGCCGCGCACCTCGTTGATGATGCGGTTCGACACCCGCCCCAGCAGCTCATAGGGCAGGTGCGCCCAGTGCGCGGTCATGAAATCGCTGGTGATCACCGCGCGCAGCGCACGACAAAATCATACGTCCGGCCATCGCCCATCACGCCGACGCTCTTCACCGGCAGAAAAACCGCAAAGGCTTGGCTGGTAAGGTCATACCAGCTCTTGCCGACATCGCCCACTTGACAGATATCGGCGGCGACATCGCGCTCGGTGGCCAGCGTGCCGCGCAGTTCTTCGATGAAAATGGCATCCGCCCGACGCAGCAACTCGGCGTAGTCCAGCCGAACCTCGCCGAGAATGCGCACACCCAACCCCGGCCCGGGGAAGGGGTGGCGGTAGACCATCTCGCGCGGCAGACCCAGAGCAACCCCCAGCTCGCGCACCTCGTCCTTGAACAGCTCGCGCAGCGGCTCGAGCAGCTTAAGCCCCAGCGTCTCGGGCAGCCCGCCGACGTTGTGGTGGCTCTTGATGGTGGTCGCCTTCTTGCTCTTGGCGCCACCCGACTCGATCACGTCCGGGTAGATGGTGCCCTGCGCCAGCCACTTTGCCGCAGTGCGCTTGCCGGCCTCCGCTGGAACACCTCGACGAACTCGCGGCCGATGATCTTGCGCTTGGCCTCGGGGTCGGTCACACCAGCCAAGTGGCCCATGAACTGCTCGCGAGCATCAACATGAATCACTCGCGCGTGCAAGCGCCCCTCGAACATGGCCATCACTTGCTCGGCCTCATTGAGGCGCAGCAGCCCGTGGTCGACGAAGACGCAGGTGAGCTGGTCGCCGATGGCGCGGTGGATGAGCGCCGCCGCCACGCTCGAATCGACGCCGCCACTCAAGCCAAGGATCACCTCGTCGCTGCCCACCTGCGCGCGAATGGCTGCCACCGCCTCAGCGATGTAGTCGCCCATGATCCAGTCGCCGCCGCAGCCGCAGATGTCGCGCACAAAGCGGCGCAATAACGCTGGCCCCTGCACGGTGTGCGTTACCTCGGGGTGGAACTGCACAGCGTAGAAGCCGCGAACCTCGTCGGCCATGCCGGCGATCGGGCAACTGTCGGTGCTGGCCATCAGCTTGAATCCGGGTGGCAGCTCGGTGACCTTGTCGCCGTGGCTCATCCAGACGTCGAGCAGGCCGTGGCCCTCAGGCGAGCGATGGTCCTCGATGCCGTCGAGCAGCCTGGTGTGGCCGCGCGCGCGGACGCGGGCAAAGCCGAACTCGCGCTTCTCGCCGGGCTCGACCTTGCCGCCCAACTGCTGCGCCATGGTCTGCATGCCATAGCAGATGCCGAGCACCGGCACGCCAGCCGCGAACACCGCAGCCGGCGCCTTGTCGGTGGCCTCTTCGTAGGCCGACATGTGGCTGCCGGAAAGGATGATGCCCTTGGCGCCGAAGCCGCGGACGAAGTCGTCCGTCACATCGCAAGGGTGGATCTCGCAGTAAACCTGCGCCTCGCGCACGCGGCGGGCAATCAACTGCGTGACCTGGCTGCCGAAGTCGAGGATGAGGATGCGGTCGTGCGACATGTGTTACGCCATTCAAGGGGTGTTGCCCGAAGACCGGGCAATCATTTTTTCGACACTTTCGACCAGCGATGCCAACTGCCTCTCAACTACACCCTGCACGGTGAACGGGTCGATGTCGCCAAGATAGTTGTGCACCAGGATGTTGCGAAAGCCACTGATTTCACGCCACGGTATATCGGGAAACTCGGCTTTTAGGCTATCGGGGAGCATCTGTGTTGCCTCAGAGAGGGTCTGCAGATGACGCAGCGTCGCCGCATACAGCACCTCATCGCGGGCAAGATCACCTCGCGCCTCGATCCGCCGAATCTTCTGTACCGCATCGAGAATGTGCAGCGCGTAGGGCTGCCACGCTTTGTTCACAGCGACACCGCCTCCGCAAGCACCTGATCACGCAGATGCGGGCTCAACTCGTGCGATGGAACCACATCGACCTTGCGATCCAGCAAATCGCTCAAACCGAGCGTCAAGGGCATCCGTTGAGCCACCAGATCGTAGCCCGGTGGCAGGTCTACCAAAAAATCGACGTCGCTGTCGGGCGTTTCGTCCCCACGTGCCACCGACCCGAACACCCTTAGGTTGTGGGCGCCGTAACGCAATGCCATTCCGTGAAGCTGCGGTGCAAGTTGCCGGAGTCGTTCTAGGTACATCCTGCATCCTCCCGCGCTTGTTCACGCGAACGCGCCTCACTCCACCCGGTAATTCGGCGCTTCCTTGGTGATCTGCACGTCGTGGACGTGCGACTCGCGCATGCCGGCAAAGGTGATCTCGACAAACGCCGCGCGCTCATGCATTTGCGAAATGGTGCCGGCGCCGCAATAGCCCATCGATGAACGCAATCCGCCGATCAGCTGGTGAATCACCGCGGTCACCGGACCCTTATACGGCACGCGGCCCTCGACGCCCTCCGGCACCAGCTTGTCGGCACCTTCGCCATCCTGGAAGTAGCGGTCGGACGAGCCCTGCTGCATCGCGCCGAGCGAGCCCATGCCGCGGTAGCTTTTGTACGAGCGGCCCTGGTAGAGCTCGGTCTCGCCGGGCGCCTCCTCGGTGCCAGCGAACAGGCCACCGAGCATCACCGATTGCGCGCCGGCGGCGATGGCCTTGGCGATATCACCCGAATAGCGGATACCGCCATCAGCGATCAGCGGCACGCCGGTGCCTTCCAATGCCGCAGCGACGTTTTGCACCGCGGTGATCTGCGGCACGCCGACACCCGCGACGATGCGCGTGGTGCAAATGCTGCCGGGACCGATGCCGACCTTGACCCATCGGCGCCGTTGTCGAGCAGCGCGCGCGCGGCATCCGCCGTAGCGATGTTGCCGCCAATCACCTGCACCTGCGGAAAGTGCGTCTTGACCCACTTGACGCGGTCGAGCACGCCTTGCGAGTGGCCGTGTGCGGTGTCCACCACCAGCACGTCGGCGCCGGCCTCGACCAGCAGCGCGACGCGCTCGTCGGTGCCCTCACCCACGCCCACCGCCGCACCGACACGCAGACGACCGAGGCTGTCCTTGCAGGCGTTCGGGTGCTCGCTGCTCTTCACGATGTCCTTGACCGTGATCAGGCCCTTGAGCGACCAGTTGTCGCCGATCACCAAGAGCCGTTCCAGGCGATGCTTGTGCAGCAGGTCGGTGGCCACTTCCAGGCTCACGCCTTCCGGCACGGTCACCAGGCGCTCGCGCGGCGTCATGATGTTGCGCACCGGTTGATCCAGTTGCGGCTCGAAGCGCAGGTCGCGGTTGGTGACGATGCCCACCACTTCGCCGCGGTCGATCACCGGGAAGCCGCTGATGCGGTGCTGGCGAGTCAGCCCCAGCAGCTCGCGGACGGTCATCTCCGGGCCGATGGTGATCGGATCCTTGACCACGCCCGACTCAAAGCGCTTGACCTTGGCCACCTCGGCCGCCTGCTGGCGCGCCGTCATGTTCTTGTGGACGATGCCCAGACCACCCTCTTGCGCCAGCGCGATCGCCAGACGGGCCTCGGTGACCGTGTCCATCGCCGCCGAAACGAGCGGTAAGTTGATCTCGATGTCGCGGGAGATGCGCGTCTTTAGGCTGACGTCGCGGGGCAGGATGGCCGAATGGGCCGGGACGAGGAGGACGTCGTCGAAGGTCAGGGCCTTCTGCAGGAGTCGCATCGCGCGGGGTCCTTGTGGCAAAGCGGCATGATACGGAAAAGCGCGACCCGCCTCAATCGCCGGCCAGTCGCACCACGCTGCGGCCGCTGTGCCGGCCGTCCACCAGCGCCTGACAGGTCGCCACCACCTCGCTCAAAGCGATCTCGCGGCAGCAATCAACCAGATGACGCGGCTTGAGGTCAGACGCCAGCCGCTGCCAGACGCGCTGCCGTTGCGGCATGCCGGTGGACGCCGAGTCGATGCCGACCAAGGCGACGCCACGCAGGATGAAGGAAACACCGTGGTGACCAGATCGGTGCCGGAAGCGTTGCCATAGGCAGCGATGAGGCCACGCTGCTGCATCACCCGGGTCAGCCAGGCCAGCGTCTCGCCGCCGACCGAGTCGAAGGCCGCGGCGAAGCGCGCGCGCTCCAGTGGCTTGCGGCCCATGTCCACCTCAGCGCGCAGCAAGACCTCGGCCGCGCCGAGCGCGCGCAGTGTGTCCGACTGCTCCGGCTTGGACGTGATGGCGACCACCTCGTAGCCCAGCGCTGCCAGCTGATCGATGACGATCATCGATACGCCGCCACTGGCGCCCGTCACCACCACCGGCCCGTTGGCCGGCGCGAGATCGAGCTGTTCCAGCCGCGAGACCGCCAAAGCCGCCGTGAAACCGGCGGTGCCCAGCATCATCGCCTCGCGCAGCGTCAAACCGGCCGGCAGCGGCAGCACCCAGTCAGCCGGCACGCGCGCGCAGCCGGCCAGACCGCCGTCGTGCGCCATGCCCAGCTCGTAGCCGGTCGCCAGCACCGCATCGCCCACCTTGAACCGCGGGTCGCTGCTCTCGAGCACGTGGCCGGACAGATCGACGCCGGGGATGCGCGGCGAGCCCCGCAGGATGCGCCCGCGCCCGGTCACCGCCAGCGCGTCCTTGTAGTTGAGGCTGGAATACGCGACACGCACCAGCACCTCTCCGGCACTCAGACTTTCAGGACCGATCGACTCGATGCGGGCTACCGCACCAGCCTCGGTGTCGTAGACGCGCAGGGCCTCAAAGGTGTGTCATGGCAGATGGGGTCGGGCGAGGTATTTGCGGGTCTGCATCTCGGTGAGACGGCTGGCACTGCGGGCAAAATCCTGCGCCACATGGCCCTGTGTACACAGCTGGTCGATGGGCACCTCGGCAGCCAGCACCAGCTTCACGTGTCGGTCATAAACTCGTCGATCAGCCAGATGAAGCGTCGCGCCTGGTCGGCGACTTCGTTGCCGAGACGAGGCACGCCCGAAATCAGCACGGTGTGGAAATTGCGAGCGATCTCGACCAGATCCGCCTTGCCGTGCGCTTGACCGCACAGCGTGCCGAAATCGAACCAGACCACGCCATCCGCGAGTTGGCGAGTGTGCACGCGACGCCCCTGTGGCAAATCAAGATCGACATCGCGTTCGCCCGCATGCCCCGCGAGATCGACAAACAAGGCCGCCAGTCGGGATTCGGCCTCAGCCGCATCACCAGCGTGGTACATGGCCTGCGCCTCAAGCTTGAGCAAGCGGTAATCGGTGCCGGAATCGAGGTTGAGCAAACGCATGCTCTGTTCGATCAGGGCGATAGCCGGCAAGAACTGGCTGCGCTGCAAGCCGTTGGCGTAGAGCTGGTGGGGGGCGCAATTGGACGTCGTTACCAACACCACGCCGTTCTGCAGCAGGCTCTCGAGCAAACGGCGCAGCAGCATCGCGTCGGTAATGTCGCGCACATGGAACTCGTCGAGGCACAGCAATTGGCACTCTGCGGCGAACTCACGCGCGATGGTCAGCAGAGGGTCGGACTCGCCACTATGCTGCGCCAGCCGCTCGTGGATGTTGAGCATGAAGCGGTGAAAGTGCCAACGCTGCTTGGGCTCGAAGTGGATACCGGAAAAGAACGCGTCCATGACGAAGCTCTTACCGCGCCCGACGCCGCCCCACAGGTAGAGGCCGGACACCGGTGGCGGCGGCTTGCGCAGCCAGCGGTCCAGCAGCGGCCGGTTCTCATTGCGCCGCAGCAGGTGTTCGGTGAGTCGCTCGAACGCCATGACGGCGCGACTCTGCGCCGCATCGAGGTTGAAACCATGCTGGCGCGCCAGCCCCCGAAAGTGATCGCCAACCCCCTCCCGGCCGGCGAAGCCCGGCAGTTCCGGCGACACGGACACCATCTCAGAGATGCAGCGTTCGCTTGTCCACCGCCAGGGCCGCCTCATGCATCGACTCCGACAACGATGGGTGCGCGTGAACGATGCGCGCGAGGTCCTCGCTGGCGGCGCCAAACGCCATCGCCACCACCGCCTCGCTAATCAACTCGGAGGCCTGCGGCCCGACGATGTGCACGCCGAGCAGACGGTCGGTCTTTGCACAGGCGAGCATCTTCACGAAACCGCCAGTGGCGTTCATGCTGCGCGCCCGGCCGTTGGCGGCAAACGGAAAGCTGCCTGCGCGGTACTCGATGCCGGCGGCCTTGAGTTGCGTCTCGGTTTGGCCGACCCAAGCGATCTCAGGGTGGGTATAGATCACCCAAGGGACGACGGCGTGGTCACAGTGGCCATGCTGACCGGCGATGCACTCGGCCACCATCACGCCCTCCTCGCTCGCTTTGTGGGCGAGCATGGGGCCGGGCGTGCAATCACCCACTGCCCAGACGTTGGGCAGATTGGTGTGCCCCCGCGCGTCGGTGACGATGAAGCCGCGCTCGTTGCAGGCGACGCCGATCTCGCGCACGCCGCTGCCGTCGGTGTAAGGCACACGGCCCACCGCGACGATCAGCTTGTCAAAGGTCGCGGTGTGCTCGCCGTCGCTGTCTTTGAACGTGACCTCGACGCCGGACTTGCCGACCTTGGTCGCAGTCACCGTGGCGCCTAGGCGAATGTCCAGCCCCTGCGCAGTGAATTGCTTGTGCGCCTCTGCCGCCACCTGCGCATCGGCCAAAGCCAGAAACTCCGGCATTGCCTCAAGCAGCGTCACCTGGCTGCCCAAACGACGCCAGACGCTGCCCAGTTCCAGCCCGATCACCCCGGCGCCGATCACGCCCAGCGTCTTCGGGACCTTGTCGAACGCCAGTGCACCGGCGTTGTCGACAATGTTCTTGCCGTCGATCGGAGCAGCATCGATGGGCCGTGGCCGCGAGCCGGTGGCGAGAATCACATGGGTGGCCGAGACGGTTTTATGGCCGTCGGGGCCGTCAATCGAGACCTGCCACACCGGAGCGGCGTCACCGCTGGCACCCTTCTCGAGCCGGCCGAAGCCCTTGAGCCACTCGACCTTGTTCTTCTTGAACAGCCCCTGGATGCCGCCGGTGAGCGTGCTGACGATGCCGTCCTTGCGCGCCAACAGCTTCTGCAGATCGAGCTTGACCGACCCTACGCTGATGCCGTGGTCGCCGAGGCCATGTTGCGCCTGCTCGAAGTGCTCGCTCGACTCCAGCAGCGCCTTCGAGGGGATGCAGCCGACATTGAGGCAGGTGCCGCCAAGCGCCAGCTGACCCGAGGGCGTGGTCCAGCCCTCGACGCACGCGGTGCGCAAGCCCAGTTGCGCCGCGCGGATGGCAGCGACATAGCCGCCCGGTCCACCCCCGATGACGACGACGTCGAAGTCAGCCATAGCCGTGCTCCCTCAAATCTCGAGCAGCAGGCGCGCCGGGTCTTCCAGCGCATCCTTGATGGCGACCAGGCTCAGCACCGCCTCGCGACCGTCGATGATGCGATGGTCGTACGAGAGCGCTAGGTAGTTCATTGGTCGGATGACGATCTGTCCATTCTCGACCACCGGACGCTCCTTGGTGGCGTGGACGCCCAAAATGGCGCTCTGCGGCGGATTGACGATCGGCGTCGACAACATCGAACCGAACACCCCGCCATTGCTGATGCTGAAGGTACCGCCCGAGAGATCTTCTAGGCCGAGTTTGCCGTCGCGGGCGCGGTTGCCGAAGTCGGCGATGGCCTTTTCGATCTGCGCGATGCTCAGCTGGTCGGCGTCGCGAATGATCGGCACGACCAGACCACGCGGGCTCGACACGGCGATGCCGACGTCGCAATAGTTGTGATACACGATATCGCTGCCATCGACCGAGGCGTTGACCACCGGGAAGCGCTTCAGCGCGGCGCAGGCGGCTTTGACGAAAAAGCCCATAAAGCCGAGCTTGACGCCGTGGTCCTTCTCAAAACGCTCGCCGTAGCGCTTGCGCAGGTCCATCACCGGCTGCATGTTCACCTCGTTGAAGGTGGTCAGCGTGGCGGTACCCTGCTGCGACTCGACCAAGCGCTCGGCGACGCGTGCGCGCAAGCGGTCATCGGCACTCGGCTGTCGCTGCGACCGCCAGACAAGGTGACCTGCGACTGAGCGGCTGTGGCGACTGCGGTGGGCTGGGCCGCGGCGCACCGTGCGCGAGCACATCGCCCTTGGTGACGCGTCCGCCGCGACCGCTGCCCTGCACGCTGGCTGGATCGATGCCCTGTTCGCTCATCAGCTTGGCGGCTGAAGGCATGGCCAGCGCGCCAGCCGACGGCACCGCTGCGGCCGGAGCCGGTACAGCCGCCGCGGCGGCGGGCGCTGGCGAACTCGCGGCGACGGTCGCTGCCGCTTCGGTGTCGATGATGGCGATCACTTCGCCGCTCTTCACTGCGCTGCCGGCATCACGCACGATCTCGACCAGCACGCCGTTGCCAGGCGCGGGCAATTCCATCATCACTTTGTCGGTTTCGATGTCGATCAGGTTCTGACCCTGCTTCACCGCCGTGCCAGGCTGGACGTTCCAGCTCAGCAGGGTGGCCTCGGCGACCGATTCAGACAGTTGGGGCACTTTGACTTCGAGGCGCATGGCTTCCTCTTTAGACGGTGAGCGCGGTGTCAATCACCGCGCGTTGTTGTTCAGCGTGCTTGGACGCATACCCGACCGCCGGCGATGCTGACGATTCGCGCAAAGCCTCGCCGAGGGTCTGGCCTGCACGCAGGTTCTTGGTCAGGTAATGCTGGATGCGGTGCCAAGCGCCCTGATTGCGCGGCTCTTCCTGACACCAGAACACCTCCGTCGCCTTGGGAAACCGCGCCAGCTCAGCCGCGAAGGCTTCGTGCGGGAACGGATAGAGCTGCTCCACGCGAAGAATGGCGACATCCTTGATCTTGCGTTCGCGACGGGCGGCGCGCAGCTCGAAATAGATCTTGCCGCTACACGCCACCACGCGCTTGACCTTGGCCGCATCGAGTTCGTCGGTCTCGGCGATCACCGGCTGGAACACGCCACGCGAGAGGTCGTCGAGGCTGGAGGTGGACTCCTTGTGGCGCAACAGACTCTTCGGCGTGAACAGGATCAGCGGCCGGCGGTAAGGCCGCAGCATCTGCCGCCGCAGCACATGGAACATCTGCGCCGGCGTCGACGGCACCACCACCTGAATGTTGTATTCGGCGCACAGCTGCAGGTAGCGCTCGAGGCGTCCCGACGAGTGTTCCGGGCCCTGACCCTCGTAGCCGTGCGGCAGCATCATGGTCAAGCCGCACAAACGACCCCACTTGGTCTCGCCGCTGGCGATGAACTGGTCGATCACCACCTGCGCACCGTTGGCGAAATCGCCGAACTGGCCTTCCCAAATCACCAGCGCGTCAGGCTGGAAGGTCGCGTAGCCGTACTCAAAGCCCAGCACCGCCTCTTCCGAAAGCACCGAGTCGATGACAGTGAAGTCCGACTGGTTCGGCGCGATGTGCTGCAGCGGCACCCAGGCGCCGGTACGCCAGTCCTCACGGTTCTGGTCGTGCAGCACGGCGTGGCGGTGGAAAAAGGTGCCGCGCCCGCAGTCCTGTCCGGACAGGCGCACGCTGTAACCCTGCGACACCAGACTGGCGTAGGCGAGGTTCTCGGCCATGCCCCAGTCGAGTGGCAGTTCGCCGTTGCCCATGGCGCGACGGTCGCCCACGATCTTCTCGACCCGCCCGTGCAGCTTGAAGCCGTTGGGGACGTCGACCAACCGGTCAGCCAGGCGCTTGAGTTCGGTGGCGGGCACCGACGTGTCAGTCGGCTGGTGCCAAGGCGTCTTGCGGATGAACGGCAGCCAGTTGACGGCATGCTTTTGACGAGCATTAGGCGGTGCCAGCTCGACCACCGTATTGCCAGCGTCCATCGCCGCCTTGTAAGCCTCGACCATGGCATCCGGTGCGTCGGCGCCGATCAGGCCATCAGCCACCAGCCGCTGGGCGTAAAGCGCCCGTGTGCCGGGGTGCTGGGCGATCTTCCGGTACATCAGCGGCTGCGTCACCATCGGCTCGTCCTGCTCGTTGTGGCCGAGCTTGCGGAAGCACACCATGTCGATGACGACATCACGGTGGAAGGTGTAGCGGAAATCAAGCGCCAGCTCGACCACGCGGATCACCGCGTCCGGGTCGTCGGCGTTGACGTGCAGAATCGGCGCATCGACCATCTTCGCGATGTCGGTGCAGTAGACCGTCGATCCGCGGTCACGCGGGTCGGAGGTGGTGAAGCCGATCTGGTTGTTGACGATGATGTGCAAGGTGCCGCCGGTGGCATAACCACGCGTCTGCGACAGGTTGAGCGTCTCCATAACCACGCCCTGGCCGGCGAATGCGGCATCGCCGTGGATCAGGATCGGCACGATCTGCCGGCCTTCGGTGTCCTTGACGTGGTCCTGCCGCGCCCGCACCGAGCCCTCCACCACCGGATTGACGATCTCCAAGTGCGAGGGGTTGAAGGTGAGCGCCAGGTGCATCGGTCCGGCCGGAGTCGAGACGTCAGCCGAGAAGCCTTGGTGGTATTTAACGTCACCGGACGGCAGGTCGTGGTGATGCTTGCCTTCGAACTCGTCGAACAGGTCGGCCGGCACCTTGCCCACGGTATTGATCAACACGTTGAGTCGGCCGCGGTGGGCCATACCGATGACCGCAACCTCACTGCCGCGCTCGGCGCAGCCTCGAATCATCTGGTCGAGGATGGCGATCATGGTCTCGCCGCCCTCCAAGGAAAACCGCTTTGCCCGACATAGCGGGTGTGCAGGTAGCGCTCCAGGTCTCAGCCGCAGTGATTTTCTCGAGCGTACGCAGTCGCAGCGCCGGATCCGGTTTGCTGCGCATCGAGTCGGCTTCGAGCCGCGCCGCAATCCAGCGCTTTTGCTCCGCTTGCCCCATGAACACATATTCGGCGCCGATGCTGCCGCAGTAGGTGGCCTGCAACAGTCCGACAATGTCGCGCAGAGGCAGCATACGGCCACCGGCGAAGTCACCGGTACTGAGCACCGCCTCCATGTCGGCCTCACCGAGGCCGTAGTTGGCCGGTTCCAGTTCAGGGGTCGCGGGTGGCTCAAGGCGCGCCAGCGGGTCGAGCTTGGCCCGCCGCACGCCATAGGCGCGGTAGGCCTCGATCAGCTGCAGCACAGCGATCTGCCGGGCATCCGCGGTGCCCGGCCCGGCCGACTGTCCGCGCGGGGCACGGGCTTGATCGACCAGCGCCTGGATGATGCGGCTGTGGTTGATGTCGGCCTGTCCGCCATCGCCGCTTTGATAAGCGGCAAAGGTCGACCGCCAAGGCTCGGGAACCGCGTCCGGGTTCTCCAGAAAATTGTCGTACAACTCTTCCAGATAGGCAGCATTGCCGCCATAGAGGAAGGAATTGCTGCGCCAGAACTCCATCATGACCGTGTCTCCCGGCTTACCACACGGGCCCGACCCCAAGGCCTGACCCCGGTTGTATCCCGGACGCAGCGCCCGCTGCGTCCGAGAGTCCTGCACCTGAGCCGGATTAGCGGTTCAGGTCGCGGCGCGCAGCGCCAACATACAGTTGGCGCGGACGGCCGATCTTGCGCTCGGGGTCCGACATGAACTCGTTCCACTGCGAGATCCAGCCGATGGTGCGTGACATGGCGAAAATCGCGGTGAACATCTTGACCGGGATGCCCAAAGCCTTGAGCACAATACCCGAGTAGAAGTCGACGTTCGGATACAGTTTTCTTTCGATGAAGTACTCGTCGCGCAGAGCGATTTCCTCGAGTCGCATGGCGATCTCGAGTTGCTCGGTGGTGATGCCGAGCTCGCCAAGCACTTCGTGGCAAGTCTGGCGCATCACGCCAGCGCGCGGATCGCGGTTCTTGTAGACGCGGTGGCCAAAGCCCATCAGGCGGAAGCTGTCGTTCTTGTCCTTGGCGCGGGCGATGAACTTGTCGATGTTCTTCACTTCGCCGATTTCGTCGAGCATCTTCAGCACTTCTTCGTTGGCGCCACCGTGTGCCGGACCCCACAGCGCTGCAACGCCGGCAGCGATACAGGCGAACGGGTTGGCACCGGTCGAGCCCGCCAGACGCACGGTCGAGGTCGACGCGTTCTGCTCGTGGTCGGCGTGCAGGATCATGATGCGCTCGAGTGCGCGCTCGGCCACCGGGCTGACCACATACGGCTCGCACGGCGTGGCGAACATCATGTGCAAGAAGTTGCCGGCGTACGAGAGCTGGTTGTTCGGGTACATGAACGGCAGGCCGGTGTTGTACTTGTAGCTCATCGCGGCGATGGTCGGCACCTTGGAGATCAGGCGGAACATCGACAGTTCGCGGTCTTCCGGCAACGTGACGTCAAGGTGGTCGTGGTAGAACGCCGACAGCGCGCCGATGGTGCCGCACATCACCGCCATCGGGTGGGCGTCACGACGGAAGCCTTGGTAGAAGCGCGACATCTGGTCGTGGACCATCGTGTGCTTGCGCACGCGGGCTTCAAACGCCTGCATCTGCTCGGCGCTCGGCAGTTCGCCGTACCACAGCAGATAACAGGTCTCGAGGAAGCTGCACTTCTCGGCCAGCTGCTCGATCGGGTAGCCGCGGTAGTAGAGCAGCCCTTCATCGCCGTCGATGAAGGTGATCGCCGACTTGGTGCTCGCGGTGGCGAGGAAACCCGGGTCATACGTAAACAGACCGGCACCAGCGACCGGGCGGATGTCCATCACCGACGGGCCGATCTGGCCATCGATCAGCGGCATCTCGACCGACGGGCGGCCATCGGAGAAAGACAAAGTAGCTTTGACGGATTGAGTCATGGAAGAGTCCCCTTGATGTGTCATGACGCCGCAGCGTCTAGCCTTGAATCGTCCTGGCAAAAACAATGATGTCGTCCACCACGGGCGACACCTCTGCATCAGCGCACTGGGTACGGGCATTGAACCAGTCCCAGATGTCGTTATCCGGATACTCAAGAAGCGACTGGAATGCCTCTTTGCGTTCCGGGCTCATTGCGGCGAAGTGGGCGTCGAAGTAGCGCGAGAAGATCAGGTCCAGTTCCAGCATCCCGCGCCGGCAACGCCAACGCACACGTTCGCTCTCCCCCATGAATCGTTACACCATCCGTTTGATCATGATGTCCTTGATCTTGCCGATCGCCCGCGTCGGATTGAGTCCCTTCGGACAGACGTCGACGCAGTTCATGATCGAATGGCAACGGAACAGCTTGTACGGATCTTCGAGGTCGTCGAGACGCTCGTTGGTCGCTTGGTCGCGGCTGTCGGCAATGAAGCGATAGCTTTGCAACAGCGCTGCCGGCCCAAGGAACTTGTCCGGATTCCACCAGAACGACGGACACGAGGTGCTGCAGCAGGCGCAGAGGATGCACTCGTAGAGGCCGTCAAGTTCGAGGCGGTCTTCCGGGCTCTGCAGACGCTCGGTTTCGGGAGCCGGGTCGTTGTTGATCACATACGGCTTGACCGCGTGATACGCCTTGAAGAACTGCGTCATGTCGACAATTAAGTCGCGGATGATCGGCAGGCCGGGAATCGGCCGCAAAGTCACGTGGTCACCGAGTTCAGCAACCGTGGTGATGCAGGCCAGACCATTGCGGCCGTTGATATTCATGGCGTCCGAGCCGCACACGCCCTCGCGGCACGAGCGGCGGAATGCGAGCGTATCGTCGTGCGACTTGAGACGGATCAGCGCGTCGAGCAGCATTTTGTCGGTAGGGTCGAGCGCAATGTCGTACTCCTGCATGTACGGCTTGGCGTCGACGTCCGGGTTGTAGCGATAGACTGAGAAACGCATGGGTGTTCTCCTGAAGGCTTAGTAGACGCGCGCCTTGGGCGGAATCGAATCGACGGTCAACGGCTTCAGCCGCACCGGCTTGAACTCCACCCGCTGGTCTTCGCTGTAATAAAGGCTGTGCTTCATCCAGTTGGCGTCGTCGCGGTCGGGGAAGTCGTCGCGGGCGTGCGCGCCGCGGCTCTCGGTGCGCGTGTTGGCAGCGATCAAGGTGGACATCGCCACCTCGATCAGGTTGTCCAGCTCGAGAGCCTCGATGCGGGCGGTGTTGAACACCTTCGACTTGTCCTTGATGCCGGTGTGCTTGACGCGCTCAGCGACCTCGCGGATCTTGCTGACGCCCTCGGCCAACACTTCGCCAGTGCGGAACACACCGGCGTGGCGCTGAATGATGTTGCGCATGTCGCGGCCGACGTCGGTCACCGACTCGCCGCCGGTCTGGTTGTCCAGGCGCGCCAGACGCGACAGCGAAAGGTCGCCCGCGCTGGCCGGCAGCGGCTTCTGCACCGGGTTGGCCTTGAGCCACTCGATGGCGTGGTCGCCGGCAGCCTTACCGAACACCACCAGATCGAGCAATGAATTGGTGCCGAGGCGATTAGCACCATGAACCGAGACGCAAGCACATTCACCCATCGCCCACAGGCCCGGCACCACTTCGTCAGGCGAGGTGCCCAAGGGCGCAACCACCTGGCCGTTGATGTTGGTGGGGATGCCGCCCATCATGTAGTGGCAGGTCGGCACGACCGGAATCGGATCTTTGACCGGATCGACGCCGCCGAAGCGGATGGCGATCTCGCGGATGCCCGGCAGGCGGTGGTTAATCACTTCCGGGCCAAGGTGATCGAGCTTGAGCAGCACGTGGTCTTTGTTCGGACCGCAGCCGCGGCCTTCGTAGATCTCGACCGCCATGGCGCGCGACACCACGTCGCGCGAGGCGAGGTCCTTCACGGTCGGCGCGTAGCGCTCCATGAAGCGCTCACCATTGGCGTTGAGCAGATAGCCGCCCTCGCCGCGAACCCCCTCGGTGATCAGCACCCCGGCACCCGCCACGCCGGTGGGGTGGAACTGCCAGAACTCCATGTCCTCGAGCGGGATGCCGGCGCGGGCACACATGCCCAAGCCATCGCCGGTGTTGATAAAGGCGTTGGTGCTCGAGGCGAAGATGCGACCAGCGCCGCCGGTGGCCAGCAGCGTGGCTCGCGACTGCAGGATCATGCATTCGCCGGTCTCCATCTCGAGCGCGACCACGCCAACCACATCGCCGTCAGCATCGCGGACCAGATCAAGCGCCATCCATTCGACGAAGAACTGGGTGCGGGCGCGGACGTTGCGCTGATAGAGCGTGTGCAGCATGGCGTGGCCGGTGCGATCGGCCGCAGCGCAGGCGCGCTGCACCGGGCGGGCGCCGAACTCCTGAGTGTGGCCGCCGAACGGACGCTGGTAGATCTTGCCGTTGTCCAAACGGTCGAACGGCATACCGAAATGCTCGAGCTCGATGACCACGCGCGGCGCCATGCGACACATGTATTCGATCGCGTCCTGGTCGCCGAGCCAATCGGAGCCCTTGACCGTGTCGTACATGTGCCAGAGCCAGTTGTCTTCTTGCGAATTGCCCAGGCTGGCCGAAATGCCGCCTTGCGCTGCCACGGTGTGGCTGCGGGTCGGAAACACCTTGGACAGCACGGCCACCTTGAGTCCGGCTTCCGAGAGTTGCAGGGCGGCGCGCAAGCCAGCGCCGCCGGCGCCGACAATCACCGCATCAAAGGAACGTACGGGCAGTCCCATCAGTGGCTCCAGACCAGTTCGATGACCCAACCGGCGTAGGCGATCAGCGCCAGCACGGTCAGGGTGTGGAGAGTCAGCCGGATACCCACCGGCTGGATGTAATCCATGTAGATGTCACGCACGCCGATCCAGGCGTGGTACAGCACAGACAGCAAAAACACGAACAGCGCGGCGCGCATCCAGTCGGGAGCAAACACGCCAGCCCAGCCGGCGTAGCCGGGCTCGGCACCGGCGATGCGCACCACGGCCACCAGGGTGAACACCAGCATGACCGTGGCAGTCAGACGCTGCAGCAACCAATCCTTGAGGCCGTAATGGGCCCCGGTAACGATACGGTTCACCACAGTTTCACCCCCACGATGGCAGTCAGCAGCAGGCTCACAGCAAACACCACCGCGGCGCTCTGGCGAGCCGGCACGCGGTCAAGGCCGATGTGCAGATCGAGCAGCAGATAGCGGATACCGGCGCAAAAGTGGTGGCTATACGACCACACCAGCAGCAGCACCGCCAATTTGACCAGCGGCAAGCCGAAAAAGGCTGCGGCGGCGGCATAGCCCGCATCGCTGTCCAGCGACTGGTCGAGCTGATAGATCAATACCGGCAAAGCCAGAAACAGCAGCGCGCCACTGACGCGATGCAAGATCGACACTTTTGCCGGCAGCGGCAGGCTGATCTTGGGTAGATCGAGATGCTTGGGCCGTTTACGGGCCACCGTGGTCGTCGTCATGCGCATGCTCCGTCGAATTACCGTTCAGATTTAGTCTAAGGCTGTTACGTAATGATGTGTGGCGGTGTTGTAATGACCCACCCGCCATTCCATCGGGGCATCGTCATAGGTATAGGCCACGCGCTCGACCGCCAGCAAGGGCGAATCCGGCCGACACGTCAACAACGCGGCAATCGACTCCGGCGCCGGCACAGCGGTGAGGTGCTCCACCGCGCGGATCAGACGAACCCCGAAGCGCGTCTCAAACAGGCTGTACATGCTGCCCTCCCACGCCTCGATAGCGGCGGCGTCGAGGCCGCTGAAGGCCTCCCCCGGCAATACGATGTGATCGTGGATCAGCGGCTCGCCGGCGAACAGCAGAAGGCGGTCGATTTCGACCACCGCCGAGCCCTCGGCGATCTGCAACATCGCCGCCGCGCGCGGACCGGCCACGCTTGGCGCGCAGCGGATCAAGCGGCTGGAGTGCGACTCCTCGCTGCCGTCAGCGGCACGCAAGCGCAGGAAGCGCGTGGTGTTGGTGTCATTGGCGTGGGTGGCAACAAAGGTGCCGCGTCCCTGGCGACGCATCAGCAAATTGTCGGTGGCGAGTTCGTCGATGGCCTTGCGCACCGTGCCCTGACTCACGCCAAAACGCGACGCAAGCTCCACCTCGCTGGGAATCATCTCGCCCGGCTTCCATTCGCCGGATGCCAGACTGTTGACCAGCAAAGCCTTGATCTGCCCGTACAAGGGCTGATAGCTGGGGATGGCGAGCTTGACGTTCATGGCCAGAATCTAGCACCGAGAATCACCGGCGTCCACATACTCCTATCTTATATAAGACATAAGTATGCAGACCTGAAACGCTGTGGCAAACTCATCGTCGAACTGCAATCTTTGGCGCGGCAAGATGCCGCTAGATTCCTTGAAGAGGCCCCGATGACTGCGACCACCTCGAGTTCCCCAGACGCCGTCCTGTTCCCCGACGAGAAACCCTTGCCGATCCTGCCGGCAGCAGAGCATTACGCCGGCTCAGAGAAGCTGATGCTCAAGTCGTTTGCCATGCAAGACGACCTGGGTCCGGTGTTCGACGTGACCTGCGACTGTGAGGACGGCGCCGCCGCTGGAACCGAAAAAGAGCACGCGCATCTGGTGGCGCGCGTCATCAACTCCGAGCACAACCACTTTGGCCGCGCCGGCACGCGCATCCACGATTTCCAGCACCCGAGCTTCACCGACGACATCGACATCCTCATCGGTGAGGCCGGCGACCGCCTGGCCTACATCACGCTGCCGAAGTCGCCGAACTACGCGAGTGCGCTGGCGGCAGTGGAATACATCCATAAGCGCACCCAGGCCATGGGGGTGCAGCGCACCATTCCGCTGCACCTGATGATCGAGTCGCCCACGGCGGTTCATGATGTGTGGAAGATCGCGGCCCTGCCCGGCTGCGAGGTGATCGATTTCGGCCTGATGGACTTCGTATCGAGTTACCAGGGCGCGATCCCCTCGACTGGCATGCAGAGTCCGATGCAGTTCACGCACCCACTGATCGTGCGCGCCAAGGGCGCGATCGGTACGGCGGCAGCAGCGCACGGCGTGATCGCCTCACACAATGTCACCCGCGACGTGAAGAATCCGGCCACCGCCGGTTCAGATGCCAAGCGCGCCAAGGAGGAGTTCGGCTTTTTGCGCATGTGGTCGATTCACCCGACACAGATCGTACCGATCGTTGAGGCGATGCGTCCTGATGCTGCCGAGGTCGCCGATTCGGCGGCCATCCTGATGCTGGCCCAGGCCGCCGACTGGGGCCCGGTGTCCTACGCCGAAAAACTGCATGACCGCGCCAGCTACCGCTACAACTGGCAGGTGCTCAAGCGCGCCAAAGCCACCGGCGTCGCGGTCCCCGCCGCGGCCGAACACGCCTTCTTTGCCTGAGTCGCACGTCCAAGGAGAACGACCATGCTGCACGCCTACCGCCAACACGTCGCCGAGCGCGCTGCGCTGGGCATTCCGCCCCTGCCCCTGTCGGCCGCCCAAGTCGCGGAGCTGATCGATCTGATTAAGAGCCCGCCGGCGGGTGAAGACGCCTTTTTGCTGGACCTGCTAACCCACCGCGTGCCACCGGGCGTCGACGACGCCGCCAAGGTCAAGGCCTCGTTCCTCGCCGCTGTCGCGCATGGCGAAGTCAAGACCGCGCTCGTCTCTAAGGCCAAAGCCACCGAGTTGTTGGGCACCATGGTCGGCGGCTACAACGTCCATCCGCTCATCGAGCTGCTCGACGACACCGAAGTCGCTGCCATCGCCGCCGAGGGGCTGAAGAAGACTCTGCTGATGTTCGACTTCTTCAACGACGTCGCCGAAAAGGCTAAAGCCGGCAACACCCACGCCAAAGCCGTGATGCAAAGCTGGGCCGAAGCCGAGTGGTTCACGTCGCGCCCCGAAGTGCCCAAGACCATCACCGTCACCGTGTTCAAGGTGCCCGGCGAGACCAACACCGACGACCTGTCGCCCGCGCCCGACGCCTGGAGCCGTCCCGACATCCCGCTGCACTACCTGGCGATGCTCAAGAACACTCGCCCGGACGCGGCGTTCAAGCCGGAAGAGGACGGCAAGCGCGGTCCGATGCAGTTCATTGAAGATCTCAAGAACAAGGGCCACCTGGTCGCCTACGTCGGCGACGTGGTGGGCACCGGTTCGTCGCGCAAGTCAGCCACCAATTCGGTGATCTGGGCCACCGGCGAAGACATCCCCTTCGTGCCGAACAAGCGCTTCGGCGGCGTGACCTTGGGTGGCAAGATCGCGCCGATCTTCTTCAACACCCAGGAAGACTCGGGCGCGCTGCCGATCGAAGTGGACGTGAGCAGCCTTGAGATGGGCGACGTCATCGACGTGCTCCCCTACGACGGCAAGATCACCAAGGGCGGCGCCACGGTCGCCGAATTTGCGCTCAAAAGCGATGTGCTGCTCGACGAGGTGCGTGCCGGCGGCCGTATCAACCTCATCATCGGTCGCGCACTCACCGCCAAGGCTCGCGAGTTCCTTGGCCTGCCGGCATCCACGGCGTTCCGCCTGCCAAAGCCACCGGTCGATTCGGGCAAGGGTTACACCCTGGCGCAGAAGATGGTCGGCCGCGCGTGCGGTCTGCCTGAAGGCACCGGCATCCGCCCAGGCACCTACTGCGAGCCGCGCATGACTACGGTCGGTTCGCAGGACACCACCGGCCCGATGACCCGCGACGAACTCAAGGACCTCGCGTGCCTCGGCTTCTCCGCCGATTTGGTGATGCAGTCGTTTTGCCACACCGCGGCCTACCCCAAGGCGGTGGATGTGAAGATGCACCGCGAGCTGCCCAACTTCATCAGCAACCGTGGCGGTGTCGCGTTGCGTCCGGGCGACGGCGTCATCCACTCGTGGCTCAACCGCCTGCTGCTGCCCGATACCGTCGGCACTGGCGGTGACTCGCACACGCGTTTCCCGATCGGCATCTCGTTCCCGGCCGGCTCCGGTCTGGTCGCCTTCGGCGCGGCCACCGGCGTGATGCCGCTGGACATGCCCGAATCGGTGCTGGTGCGTTTCAAGGGCCAGATGCAGCCCGGCGTGACGCTGCGAGATTTGGTCCACGCGATCCCGCTGTACGCCATCAAGGCGGGTCTGCTGACCGTGGCCAAGGCCGGCAAGAAGAACATCTTCTCCGGCCGCATTCTCGAGATCGAAGGCTTGCCCGACCTCAAGGTTGAGCAGGCTTTTGAGTTGAGCGACGCCTCGGCCGAACGCTCGGCCGCCGGCTGCACCATCAAGCTCAACCCCGAGCCAATCAAGGAGTACCTCACCAGCAACATCGTGCTGATGAAGAACATGATCGCCGATGGTTACGCCGACCGTCGCACCCTCGAGCGCCGCATCAAAGCGGTCGAGGCGTGGATGGCCAAGCCGGAGCTGCTAGAGGCCGACACGGATGCCGAGTACGCCGCGGTGATCGACATCGACCTGGCCGACATCAAGGAGCCGATCGTCTGCTGCCCGAATGACCCGGACGATGCCAAGTTCATGTCGGAAGTGGCTGGCACCCCGATCGATGAGGCCTTCATTGGCTCGTGCATGACCAACATCGGCCACTTCCGCGCGGCGGCCAAGGTACTGGGTGGCGCGCGCGACATCCCGGTCAAGCTGTGGGTGGCACCGCCGACCAAGATGGATGAGTCCGAGCTGATCAAGGAAGGCCACTACGCCACCTTCGGTGCGGCTGGCGCCCGCACCGAAATGCCGGGCTGCAGCCTGTGCATGGGCAACCAAGCGCAGGTGCGTGAAGGCGCCACAGTGATGTCCACCAGCACCCGCAACTTCCCCAACCGGCTGGGCAAGAACACCAATGTGTTCTTGGGCAGCGCCGAACTGGCTGCGGTGTGCTCCAAGCTGGGCCGAATCCCGACGGTCGCCGAGTACCAAGCGGCCATGGGCGTGGTCAATGCCGACAACGCGTCAATCTACAAGTACATGAACTTCGATCAAATCGACGAGTACGCCGACACGGCCAAGTCGGTCACGGTCTGAGCCAGTCATCTGCGTACGCCAACGGCCCGCCCAACGCGGGCCGTTTTTGTTGCCGGGCCGACAGTGCCTCGTCGCCCACGACACGTAACACAGGTGTCACGATGGGTGGCGACACTTAAAAGCTCTAAAACCCATACCCGCCCAGAGATGATCGACTTGCACGAACACGAAGAACTGATGCGCCGGATCCGTGAGGAGATCGTCGACGGCCTTGACGAGGAAATGGAACTCGAGATCGAGGACCACGATTCGGAAGCCACGGGCGACGCCGCCGAACGCCACCGTGAGCGCGTTCGTTATTTCCGCGAGCTGTTCCGTTTGCAAGGTGAACTGGTCAAGCTGCAGGAGTGGGTCGCGCACACCGGCCAAAAGGTGGTGATCCTGTTCGAGGGGCGCGACGCCGCCGGTAAAGGCGGCGCGATCAAGCGCATCACGCAGCGCCTGAACCCGCGGGTCTGCCGCGTGGTCGCCCTACCCGCGCCCAACAGCCGCGAAAAGACCCAGTGGTACTTCCAACGTTACACGCCGCATCTTCCCGCGGCTGGCGAAATGGTGCTGTTCGACCGCAGCTGGTACAACCGTGCCGGCGTCGAACGGGTCATGGGCTTCTGCGGCGAGGAAGACGTCGAGGAGTTCTTCCGCTCAGTCCCCGAATTCGAGCGCATGTTGGTGCGCTCGGGGATCATCCTGATCAAGTACTGGTTCTCGATCACCGACGAAGAGCAGCACCTGCGCTTCCTCGGCCGCATCAACGACCCGCTCAAGCAGTGGAAACTGTCGCCGATGGACCTCGAGAGCCGCCGCCGCTGGGAAGACTACACCGCCGCCAAAGAAGCCATGCTGGAGCGCACCCACATCCCCGAAGCTCCGTGGTGGGTGGTGCAAGCGGTCGACAAGAAGAAGGCCCGCCTCAACTGCATCAACCACTTGCTGGCACAGTTCCAGTACCACGAGGTGGAGCGCCAGTCGATCGACCTGCCAGAACGCGAGCGGCATTCCGACTACACCCGTCACCCGGTGCCGCCAGAGATGTACGTCCCCGAGGTCTACTAAGACTCGCGGACGGCTGTGGCATGATGCGGGCCCGTGTTTCGGGCCCGTTGTCTTGAAGGGCTGGCGCTGTGTTCGACCATTTGCTTCAGCAGTTCGCCCTCGCCTCACCGCTGTTTGTGCTGGTGTTTCTCGGCTACGCGCTGGGCCAATGGGGCGGTTGGGGCAAGGACGCCAGCAAGGCCTTGTCGGCGTTTGTCTTCAGCATCGCCATGCCTGCACTGCTGTTTCGCCAAATGGCCGGCTTCGGCAGCGTCTCTGGCGTCGATGCGCGACTGCTGATCGCGTTTTTTGGTGGCTGTCTGGTGGTGTTCGTGGTCGGCCGATTGCTGAGCTGGCGGCTGTTCGACCACGATGGGACGCAGCAGTCGGTGTTCGCGCTGGGTGGCGTGTTCTCCAACAATGTGTTGCTCGGCATCCCGATTGCCCACCTGCTGCTGACCGAGCGACACATCCCACCCGTCGCGCTGGCACTGGTGTTTAACGCGCTCATCTTGTGGACACTGGTGACGCTGTCGGTGGAGTGGGCGCGCCACGGCGAATTCTCGCTGCATGGCATCGGCAAGACTGTCCGCGGTGTGCTCACCAACCCGGTGGTGGCGTCGATCGTTGGCGGTGCGCTCTACGGCTTTGCCGGATTCGCCATCCCCGGGCCGATCGACCGGCCGCTGGCGATGCTCGCCGCTGCCACCGGCCCGATGTCGCTAGTGGCCTTGGGACTCAGTTTGGCCGAGTTCGGAGTGCGGCAGGGCTGGCGGGTCAGCACAACCATCGCGCTGATCAAGCTGGTGCTGCACCCGCTGGCCGTGTGGGGCATCGCACGCGCCATCGACCTGCCACTGATCGAAACACAGGCGGTGGTGATGATGGCGTCGCTGGCGACTGGCGTGAACGTTTACCTCATGTCACGCCAGTTCCAGTCGCTGGAGGGAGAGACCTCTGCCGCCCTACTGATCTCGACCGCACTGTCGTCAATTACGGTGCCAGTCTGGATTTCCATCACTGCTTGAGGTGACTGTGCGAGGTTGGCCGCAGTCACCAACAAAAAAGCCGCCTGTCGGCGGCTTTTTCGCGAAAGCTATACAACCACTCGGTCGGCTTACTCTTCGAAACTCTTGACCTTCGTGGCGAAGGCGCCATCTGAGCGGCCCTTGAGGTACGAGTAAAGCATGTCAATCTTTTCGCCACCAAGGAACCCGTGCGGGGGCATGCCTTTTTCGGCGCGGCCATTGGTGACTGTGGTGACGAACTCTTCCTTGGTCAGTTTCTTCAGCGACTCAACCAGGGACGGGCCGACCATACCTTCTTGGTTGGGACCGTGGCAACGCTCGCAAGCGGCCGAACGCCAAGTCTGGAAACCCTTGTAGGTCTTGCCATCCACCAAGCCGTCTTTAACGGTGTAGGGGGCATCACCGGCGAGAACCGGCTGTGCAAGGCAAGCCAGAATGACCGACAGAATTACACGCTTCATTTCTACGCATCCTCCGTAATGATTTTGAGTCGTATCACGACTGCCGGATTCTAGATTGTGTCTGCGGCCCTGTATACAACGCTTTACAAATCTCCGCGTTGACGCGCGCCGCGCCGGCGAATGCTACTCGACCACCCGATCTCGGCTCCCGGCGCGCACCGTGGCGCGCACGGGATCGGGGATGGGCTGACGAATCAAACGAGATTTGCCGGAAGACGACTGGTCTTCGTGCAGGTCGAGCTGTTGGCGGCGTTCGCGCACCGTCTGCAGCCAGCGACGCCGGGACTCCGGCGTGGCCTGATAAAACTGCTGCTGGATGTCCTGAAGATCGTTGCGAAACGCCTCGCGCTCGGCCGCAGAAAACAAACGCGCGTCGGCGTCTTCAGGTGCAGGGTTGGAGGTGGTGGCGCCAACGTTGTTTGCGAAACACACGGGACTGGCAAGTCCGAGGCTCATACAAATCGTGGCGAAAGCAGACAGGCGTGCGGTGTCGAGCAATTGCGTATCCTGTAGGACCACCGTCTAGACTCACGGCGAAGTGCGAGACTAGGGGTAGTTTCTTTCCACACCGTGTCCAAAAGGGGGCGATGTGTTACAAAATGTAAAGCTTCCGAGCCGGCGAGCCTAGAGCCATGGGCGAGACCGAAACCCGCATCTTGGTCGTCGACGACGACGCCCGCTTGCGCGACCTGCTGGTGCGTTATCTCGGCGACAACGGCTTTCGCGTGCGCAGCGCGGTCGACGCGCCGGCCATGGACCGCGAGCTGCAGCGCGAACCACCCGACCTGATCGTGCTCGACCTGATGCTGCCCGGCGAGGATGGCCTTTCGATCTGCCGAAGGCTTCGCGCCAGCGACACCAATCTACCCATCGTGATGCTGACCGCTCGCGGCGATGAGGTCGACCGCATCATCGGACTGGAAATGGGCGCTGACGACTACCTGCCCAAGCCGTTCAACCCCGCGAGTTGCTGGCTCGCATCCGCGCAGTGCTGCGCCGCCGCGCGGCGACGCAACCGTCCGCGGCGCTGGTGCAAGGCGGCAAAGTGGTGTTCGGCCCCTTCACGCTCGACCTCGCCACGCGCCAACTCAGCCGTGACGGCGAGACCTTGCCGCTAACCAGCGGTGAGTTCTCGGTACTCAAGGTACTGGTCGAGCACGCCCGTCGGCCTTTGTCACGGGATCAATTGATGGAAATGGCGCGGGGCCGCGAGCACGAAGCCTTCGATCGCGCCATCGACGTACAGATCTCGCGCCTGCGCAAGCTGATCGAAGACAGCGCAGCCCAGCCTCGCTACATCCAGACGGTGTGGGGATTCGGCTACGTGTTCGTTCCGGACGGGGAACACAGTGCCTGACGCGCCGCGTCAGCCTTGGTGGACCCGGCGATTGCCGGACACCATGTTCGGCCGCACCATGATGCTCATTGCGGTGCTCATCGCGGTGGGGCACTACACTGGGTCAGCGTCTCCGAGAAGCTGGAGGCGCCCGAACGCGCCTACTGGGCGGCCCACGAGGCCGTCAGCATCGTCAACTTGACCCGGGCCGCACTTCTCGCCTCACACGCCAGCCGGCGCTTGATGCTGCTCGCCGAGCTGTCGCAAAGCGAAAGCATCCAGCTCTATCCGCTGGAGATGCTGCCGATGGAAGCGAACGTCCGCTACTCGCCACTGCAACGCAACATCGTCGAGGAATTGCGCAAAGAACTGGGACCACAGACTCTGGTCGGTTTCGACCGCCACGGCATCAATGGCCTCTGGGTGAGCTTCGAAATGGCGGCTGATCGCTATTGGCTGGTGATTCCGCGAGCGCCGACACGCGAGGACCGCTCGCTGGCCTGGGTCGGCTGGAGCGCGCTGGTGCTGCTACTGTCGATGGTGGGTGCTGGCATCATCGTGCGGCGGGTGACCCAACCCTTGGCTGACTTGGCGAGCGCCGCCCAGCGCCTCGCTACCGGCGACAAGCCCGAGCGCATCGATGAACACGGTCCGAAGGAACTCGCCACCGTGACCCGCGCCTTCAACCGCATGTCGCGCAACCTCGAGCGTGCCGACACCGACCGCGCCATGCTGCTGGCCGGCGTGTCGCACGACCTGCGCACACCGCTGACACGGCTGCGACTCGGCGTCGAAATGCTGCCGGACAACGTCGATGATCAGTCGCGCAAGGGCATGATCGAAGACATCGAGGACATTAACGCCACCATCGGCCAGTTCCTCAACTTCGTGCGCGACGAACGCAGCGAGGTGCCAGTCGAGATCGACCCTGCGCAGTTGCTCGGCACACTGGCGGCGCGCTACCGCGAACGCGAGGTCGACGTGTCAGTCGACACCACGCTCGCGCCCCAAGGTGCTTTGCTACGTCCGCTGGCGACCCGGCGCATGCTGCAGAACCTGGTCGATAACGCCATCCGCTATGGTCGCCCGCCGATCAACCTGGTGGCGCGGCAGGCCGGTAATCAATTGGTGCTTGAGGTGCTCGATCGCGGCGAGGGCATCCCGCCCGAGGCAGTGGAGCGCATGCTGCAACCGTTCACCCGATTGGATATGGCGCGCGGCGGCGGCGGCACCGGATTGGGCTTGGCGATCGTCGACCGCATCGCGCAGATGCACGGTGGTCAACTGGAACTGTTGCCGCGCGAGGGTGGCGGCTTGTTGGCGCGGGTCTGGCTACCCCTTACCGCCGCCTGAGTCAGCTCGCTGCAGCTGCAAACAAGAGGCACACCGCCTCGCAGGCGATGCCCTCACCGCGCCCGGTAAATCCGAGCTTCTCGGTCGTGGTGGCCTTAACGTTGACCGCGCTGGTCGGCAGACCCAGGTCAGCCGCGATGTTGGCAACCATCTGCGCAATGTGCGGTGCCAGTTTGGGCGCCTGCGCAATCACTGTGACGTCGACATTGGCAACCTGCCACCCGGCCGCGTGAACCTTGCTGATCACCTCGCGCAGCAGCACCCGACTGTCGGCACCTGCAAAGGCGGGATCGGTATCCGGAAAATGCCGGCCGATGTCGCCCAGCGCAGCGGCGCCGAGCAGCGCATCGCACAGCGCGTGCAGCAGCACATCGGCGTCGGAGTGGCCGAGCAAGCCCCGCGACCAAGGAATGTTGACCCCACCAAGGATGAGCGGGCGCCCCTCGACCAAGGCGTGCACGTCAAAACCGTGTCCGATACGCATCAGTTGCCTCCATGACTGAACAGGACGCGAGCCAGCTCGAGGTCATCGGCCAGCGTCACTTTGAAATTGGGTGGTTCGCCACGCACCAAGCGCGGCGCCAGCCCCAAACGCTCGACCCCGGACGCCTCGTCGGTGACTCCGGTCAGGTCGCCCGCCAAGGCCTGACGCAGCACTCCCGCTCGAAACATTTGCGGCGTCTGCGCCGCCCAAAGCGCCTCGCGCGGCAGCGTTGAACAGACGCGATCGTCGGAATCAGCGAGCTTAAGGGTGTCTGCAACTGGCAAGGCCAACAGGCCACCCACAGGGTCGTCGCGCACCGTGTCGATCAGACGCGCCAGCGCCTTCGCCGACAACCCAGGGCGCGCTGCGTCGTGCACCAGCACCCAGTCCGAATCGCCGGCTGCAAGGGCATCGAGGCCGGCACGAACGCTCTCAGCGCGGGTGGCACCCCCCTCAGGCAGCCAGTGCACCCGGGCATCGAAGCGTCCCGCAGGCGGTCTGCGGGGATCGTCCGGCGCCAGCACCACCACGATCGTGGCGATTCGCGGCTCGGCCAGCAGTGCATCGACACTGCGATGGAGCATCGGCTCGCCGCCAAGATCGAGATATTGCTTGGGCACTGCGGCCCCAATCCGGGAACCGCCCCCGGCCGCCGGGACCACGGCGAACAGCCGCTCAGTCATGCTCACGCCGGCGGCTGGCGAATTCATCTTGCTGCTTCTGGTCAAGCCTGCGGTCCTCGCGCTCGAGGTTCAACAGATGGCGTTCCTCGAGTGCGTCCATGGTCTTGGCTGCCTGCCGACGCGTCGACCATTGCTCCAAGGCACTCTGCCAACCCTGTTCGAGTCGAGCGATCTCGAGCTTATGCTGAGCGATGGCCTCGTCGATGCGCCCAATGAAGGCGTGGAGGTCGCGCAACTGGCCAATGCCGACGCCCGACCCTCCTGTGGCAATCAGCTGCTGAGCGTATTGGTCCCGGTAGCTGTCGAGCGCCTCCAACTTCTGACGCGCTTCGGTGAGTCGCGCTTCGGACAAAGCCACCAGCCGGCCCGCCTCGTCTTGCCGGGTGTAAGTCAGTTCCTGAACGACCTTGAGGGCAAATTCGCGGCTCGCCATGGCAATTAGGGCAGCAACTCGGCCAGCGCCTTGCGGCAATCGGGCAGATAGGCGGGCTCGTGCATTCCTTGCAGGAGAAACTGTTCAAGGTTCGGAAACAGACGCACCGCTTCATCGAGCATGCGGTCGTTGCCAGGCACATAAGCACCAATCGAGATCAGGTCGCGCGAACGCTGGTAGCGGGCGTAGAGCGCGCGAAAACGCCGTGCCCGCTCGAGGTCGGTCGGCTGAACGATGTCGGGCATCACCCGGCTGATCGAGGCCTCGATGTCGATCGCGGGATAGTGACCTGCGTCGGCGAGCTTGCGCGACAACACGATGTGACCGTCGAGGATGGCTCGTGCGGCATCGGCCACCGGGTCCTGCAGATCGTCACCCTCCGACAGCACGGTGTAGAAGGCGGTAATCGAACCGCGACCGCCCAAGCCGTTGCCAGCGCGCTCGACCAGCTGCGGCAGCCGCGCAAACACGGACGGTGGATAGCCGCGGGTGGCGGGGGGCTCGCCGATCGCCAAAGCGATCTCGCGCTGGGCCATGGCATAGCGCGTGAGCGAATCCATGATGAGCAGCACATGCCGCCCCTGGTCGCGGAAATACTCGGCCACGGTGTGGGCATAGGCCGCACCGTGCATCCGCAGCAAAGGGCTGACATCCGCCGGCGCCGCCACCACCACCGCCCGCTGCCGCCCCTCGGCGCCCAGAATGTTGTCGATGAAGTCTTTGACCTCGCGACCCCGCTCGCCGATCAGGCCGACTACCACTACATCGGCGTTGGTGTAGCGGGCCATCATGCCCAAGGTCACGCTCTTGCCAACGCCGCTGCCAGCGAACAAGCCGATGCGCTGACCCCGGCCAATGGTGAGCAGCGCGTTGATTGAACGCACACCGACATCCATAACCTGGTCGATCGGATCCCGCTCGAGGGGATTGATCGGTCGCCCCTGCAAAGGCACCTGGTGCAAACCGGACGGCAGCGGACGGCCGTCGAGCACACGGCCATGGCCGTCGAGCACGCGACCGAGCAGCGAATCGCCGACCATCACCTGGCGAGCCTTGTCCTCGGCACGGCGGCGCGGCTGCCAAGGCTCGCCATAGACAGGCGGACTGGCCGACGCGGCAACAATGGGATAAACGCGAGCGCCCGGCTCCAGGCCCATGATTTCGCTGGTCGGCATCAGAAACTGGCGGTTGCCGACAAAACCGACCACCTCGGCTTCGACCCGATGGCTGTGTCCGACCTCCACCTCGCACATCGAACCCACCGGCACCCGCAGGCCGACGGTCTCTAGCACCAGGCCCGCAACGCGAGTCAAACGACCGGCACAGGGAATGGGTCGCGGCTGTGTGACCGCTTCGGCGCAGTCATCGAGGTGGCGAAGCGTCCGCTCGAGCATCAGGACGCTCGGTCAGAGGCGTCCTGCCACGGGTCGGCGCGGCCGATACTGGCCAGCACCTTGCTCCAGCGATCGGCAAGGTCGGACTCGGCCAGGCTGTCGCCCATTTCGACCCGGCACGAGCCTCGCCCGACCCCCGGGTCGGCGATCAACTGCCACGCGGGGTCAACGTCGGGGTGTTCACGCATCCAGGCCAAATCGTCAGGGTGGAGGCGCACATCCGGCGCCTGCGTACCGCTGGGCAAAACGGCCAATGCCTCCCGCACCACCACCAACAGCGCCTCGGGCTGCAGCTTGAGCTCGGCCAGCACCACCTCACGGGTCATCGCGACGACCAAGTTGAGCACCCGACGCGCCAAGGCATCCTCGTTGTCCCGCAGCAAATCCCGGCCTGCTGAATCGCGCGCGACAGCAAATCGACCCGCGACTTAACGGCTGCCCGCCCCTCCTCCAGTCCCGCCTGCCAGCCCTCGTTGTAGGCGCGGTCGTGCAGCGCCTGTAGATCGCCGGCCGTCGGCAAGGGCTCAACGCCATCAGATTGGGGGCCACGGGCGATCTGGTCGGCGGCCTGCTGCATGCGCTGCTCAATGACCGGCAACTCCCAGCGCTCGTAGGCCGTGAGCCGATCGCGCGGCACCACTTCGG
>RFMI01000091.1 GCA_009927815.1 Betaproteobacteria bacterium
CCCCATTGGGGCCGCATCGCTGTACTGGCATCGCTGCTAGTGTCCAGCGCGTCGTCCCTCGCGCAAGACTTTGGCACCGGACTGCTGTGGCGTGTCGATCCGCCCAACGGTGCCGCCGCGAGCCACCTCTACGGGACGGTCCATCTCGACGACGTGCGGGCCGTACGGTTCTCGCCAGTGGTGCGCCAAACCTTGGCCCAAAGCCGACGCTTTGCGCTGGAGTTGGTCACCGACGAGTCCAGCGCGCAGGTGTTCCAAACCGCTGCCACCCTACCGTCAAGCCAAAACCTGGCGACGCTGCTACCCGCCGCTGACTACCAACGCGTCGAGGACCTGCTGCGCAACCGCTACGGCGTGCCAGCCTACGTGACCGAGCACATGGCGCCCTGGGCCGCCTACGTAACGCTCAATCTGCCGGGCCCGAAGATGGGCTACTCGGTCGACGAATTGCTGCACCATCTCGCAGTCAAGCAGGGCAAGCCAGTGACCGCCTTAGAGTCGGTCGAGGCGCAGGTCGGCGCCATGCAGGCCATCCCCTTGTCGCAACAAACAGCCTTGCTATCGGCCGCCGCGCGCGACCATGCCCGTGTTCTGGAGAGCGTGCAGCAGTTGCTCGAACGCTATCTCGCCGAAGACCTCAAGGGCATCTTCGAGCTGCAGGACGATGCCGCTGCAGCGGCACCGGAGATCGCTGATGCGCAAACCGCCCTGCTGGAGAGCGTGCTCTACGGACGCAACCCAGGCATGGCCGAACAGACCGCCCGACTCGCCAACGAGGGCGCTGCGTTCGTTGCCCTGGGCGCGCTACATTTGTACGGCCCCCGCGGTGTACTGGCCGAACTGGAAAAACGTGGCTACCGCATCAGCCGCGTGCCACTCAAGACAAATCCGGGCTCCTAGCAGCAGGGTCGGCGGGCAGTAGCATCGACTGCTGCTCGACGCGCTTGGCGAAACCCTCCGGCACGGGCTTGGCGCTGCGCACGCCCAGCTCCCGCAGCATCTCGGTCTGCCGCAGCAAGCCACCATTGCCTTGGAAGCGAGTCAGTGCCTGTTCATAGGCGCCTTGAGCCTGCCCCAGCTTGTCGCCAAGACTGTTGAGCGCCTCGGTGAAACCGACGAACTTGTCGAGCAAGGCGGCGCCGCGGTCGGCGATTTCCTGCGCGTTGCGGCTCTGCTGCGCCTGCCGCCACAGATGGGCGACGATGCGCACCACGAACAGTAAGGTCGACGGGCTGACCAGCAACACATTGCGCTGCCAGGCCTCCTGAAACAGGCGGTCGTCGCGGTCGATGGCCAGCAGAAACGCCGACTCGATCGGCACGAACATCACGACGAAATCGAGCGATTGCAAACCATAGAGCTGCTGATAATTTTTCTCGGCCAGCCCCTTGATGTGACTGCGCACTGAATCAACGTGGCCACGTCGCGCCGCCTCGCGTCCGGCATCGTCGGTAGCGGCGTGATAAGCATCCCACGCCACCAGCGAGACTTTTGAATCGACCACCAGATGGCGCGACTCTGGCAAGCGAATGACCACATCCGGCTGCAGCCGACCCTCGGCGGTGGTGTGGCTAACTTGCGTCTCGTAGTGCACGCCCTGTTCCAGACCGGCCATCTCAAGCACGCGCGCCAACACCAGCTCGCCCCAATTGCCACGCGCCTTGGCCGAACCGCGCAAGGCCTCGGTCAGGTTGACGGTGTCGGCGCGCAAGGTCTGGTTGAGTCGGGCCAGCTCCTCCACCTGCTGTTTGAGGGCTGAGCGATCTTTGCCCTCGGCGACGTAGACCTCCTCGACCTTGGCCTTGAATTCGCCGATTTGCTGCCGCAGCGGCTCGAGAAGCGCCTGCAAGCTGGTCTGGTTCTGCTGGGCGAAGGTCTGCGCCCGCTGCTCCAGCAACTCCCGTGACAGCGCCTCGAACTGGCTGGTCAGGCCCTCGCGAGCGTTTTGCAGCTGTTCCAGGCTTTCGGCATTGCGCTGGCGCTCGGCGGCCAACTGGGCATCGGCACGACTGCGCTCATCGATCACCTGCTGCCGGGCGCGATCACGCTCCAGGTCGAGGTCGGCCTGCAGTCGTTCCCGCTCCGCAACGATCTGGCCGGAGGCGAGATCGAGCTGAACCTGCAAAGCCGCATTGGCTGCCGCCAAGCGACCTCGCACCCAAAGCCCGCCGACAATGGCGCCAAGTACGCACGCGAACGCAAGTTCGAACAGGTTCAGACCCATCAGTTGAGGGGCATCCATGCAAGGTCCTCGGTTATGCTCTGGGGCGAAGTATGAGACAGCGATGGGCTCGCCACATGAGCCTGAGCTGGATTTCGAGGAGAACACGCATGTCCATCGCGCTCTGGTGCCTACTGATTGCCGGCCTGCTGCCCGTTGCCGCGGCTGCGGGTGCCAAATGGGGTTTCCGCGACTACGATAACGCCAACCCGCGGCAGTGGCTGGCGCAGCAGACCGGCTTCCGCGCGCGCAGCAACGCCGCTCAGCAGAACAGCTACGAGGGCCTTCCGCTGTTTACTGCAGCGGTTCTGGTTGCCAGCTTCACCCAAGGACCGCAGCTGATCATCGACCAGCTGGCGGTGCTGTACGTGCTGGCCCGCGTCGCCTACATCGCCTGTTACATCGGTGACCGCCCCACCCTGCGTTCGCTGGTGTGGCTGGTCGGCGTGCTGTGCTGTGTAGCGCTGTTTGTGGTCGCCAATCGAACAGTCGCCTGAGCTATGGAAGTCCTGAGGCGCCGTGTCGCCGTCGCGCTGACGCGGCCCGACACAGGATCCGGTGCGCTGCTGCGGGGCATCACCATCCTCGCCGTATTGGTGTCGGCCGGCATGGCTCAAGCCATGTCCTTGGAAGACATTCGCGATCACTTGGTGAACGACGAACACTGGGTGGTGCTGATTTGCAGCTGCCTGTTCGGACTTGAGTTCGGCTTGCGGCTGTGGGCCGCACCCGAGATTGATGAGAACGGGCAGGTCGATCACGAGCCAGGACAGCGCAGCACCTACCTGCTGTCATTCATCGGTGTGGTCGACTTACTGTGCTGGACTCCGGTCATTCTGCTTCCAGCGATCGGCACCGGAGATTGGCTTGCCGTGCTGCAGATGATCCCCTTGTTCAAGCTCGGGCGTTACATCCCCGGGCTCGAACTGGTCGGCACCGTGCTGCGCAACGAGTCACGTCTACTGCTGGCCACCTTGTCGAGTCTGACCGTGCTGGTGCCGGTGATGTCGACGCTGGTGTACGTGTGTGAACACGACGCGCAACCGGAGGTGTTTCGCAGCATCCCCCATGCACTGTGGTGGGGCATCGTCACCATGACCACCTCCGGGTATGGCGACATGGTACCCGTGACCTTACCGGGGCGAGCCTTGGCGGGACTGGCGATGCTGGTCGGCATCGCGATGCTGGCGATGCCGGTGGGCATCATCGCCAACGGCTTTGCCAATGAGGTACGCCGACGCGAACTGCTCGCCAATTACCGGTTGGTCTCCAGTCTCCCGCTGTTCCGTGATCTCGATGCGCACTGCATTGCTGACATCGCAAGTTTGCTTAGGCCCCAGGTGATGCCGGCTCGAAGCGCGGTGCTCACGCGCGGTGAGATCGCAAGCTCGATGTATTTCATCATCGAGGGCGAGGTCGAAGTGCAGGTTGCCGCGGAACCGGTTCTGCTCGGCCCAGGCGAATTCTTCGGCGAAGGCGCCCTGATCGAGAATCGTCCACGCAAAGCGACGATCCGAACCCGCAAGACCTGCCGCTTTCTGGTGCTCGAACTCACTGACTTCCATGCCCTGACCGAGCGCCAGCCGGAGATCCTGAAGCGCATCCGAACGGTCAGCGACACTCGCAACTGAGTCAAGTCGACCCTCCATCATCACTGTTGGGGAAGCCGGCTGCCGCCATTTTCGTCGTCTTTCTTGCATCGGTTTGCGCGCCGTCAGATTCCTTACACGCGCACGCTCTTCAACGCTTTTCTACGCCGTCTCCCGAAGCCTAGCGTGACCGCTGACGACTGAAGTACAGACGTCGCGGCGCCTGATCCAGGCTCGTTCATCTGCTCCGGAGAGACACATGGGCACTACCCTACGCAATTGGTCGGATTTCCCGGCCCCCGTCGGCGAAATCGCCGCACTTTCACTCAACCTCGAGTCACAAGGCGGCGCAACGCTTTTCGGGCTCTACGACCGCGTTCTGACCGATTTCACATTGGATGTCGGCGCGTCGGACAAGCACAACCTGTTCTTCCATGAAGGCGAAGGCCCCGACACGCTGCACGCCACCGGTACTTTCAAAAATGACGGCGGCAAGGTCCAGACCTTGGTCTACGAAGACAACGTCGTCTACACCGGCATCGTGGCGACCGCTGGCGAACGTTTCACACTGTCGGGCGGCAACACTCATCTGGCCAATGGTCAAGACTTCAGCGGTCATTTTGAGCGCGTCAAATTCGAGGACTTTACCGAAGGCTACAGCGTCGACCTCAAGGGTTCGCTGTCGGCTGAAACCGGACTCGGCTTCTTCACGTCGGGCAAATTTCTAAGCGACGATGGGTCAGGCTACAAGATCGGCGGCAAGATCTCGTTCGACATCAACTCTGGCGACCCAACGTTCAGCGGCCTCGTGCGCAGTATCGACATCTACGACACCAGCGGCCATGTGGTGGCTACTGCCCGCGGACTTGCCGTCGATGCCGCCGACTTTGGCGATGGCTTGGCGTCGTTCAACGATGAAGTGATCTTTGCTGGCAATGACAACGTCACCATGGGTAACGGCGGCAGCGAGTTCGACGCTTGGGCCGGTAACGACCGCGTGGCAGGCGGAACGGGTGACGACACGATCTTTGGCGGCGATGGCAAGGATGTGTTGACCGGCGGCGCGGGTAACGATGTGCTGAATGGTGGCGCCGGCAACGATGTGCTCGACGGTGGCGCCGGCATCGACACCGTCAGTTACGCCGACGACACAGCAGGGGTCGTGGTCAACCTTGTCAGCCGGACTGCGCTCGGCGACGACAGCGGCCGCGACACCGTCAAGAACTTCGAGAATGTGGTCGGTGGCAGCGGCAACGACAGCATCACGGGTAACGCCCTCGCCAACGATCTGCAGGGCGGGGCGGGCACCGACACGCTGATTGGTGGGGCCGGCGACGACACCCTAACCGGTGGTGCCGGGGCCGACAGTCTCGACGGTGGTGACGGCGCCGACACCTTCGTCTACACCGCGAGCACCATCCCGGTGGGCGGCGCAGGTGATCTGACGGCCAACGTCGTCGATGTCATCAGCGGTTTCAGCACCAGCGATGCGCTCAATCTGTCGGCAGTGGAGTCGTTGCTGGTGGCGTCTGGCGGCTCTGCTGGGGCGGGTGGCGTAATCCACGCCATGACCGATTCCACCCATTTTGCCAATGGCGCCGTGGGGGCGATCGAGGTGTACGATGATGGCACCGACACCTACCTGCGCGTTAGCACGGGCGCCACCACGGCCTTCGTCGCAGCTGACGACGTAACCGTAGCCAAGCTGGTTGGCGTCACCGGCCATACCTTTGCGCTCTCGGCCGCCGGTCTTTTGACGATGAGCTAAGCGCCGAACCCGTCGAGGCCGGCAGCACGAGGCTTCGACGGGGACGATGAATACCGATGATTGATCTCATTACCGGTCACATGGGGGTAATGAAAATGCCCCAACCTACGCTGCTACCCAGTTCTCGAGTCTTCAGATGAGCCGCGCCGACCACGCTTATCCGCTTCACCCGTCTCAGCTGACCGTTGGCCTGTACATTTGGGTCGACATGCCTTGGCTGGATCATCCCTTCCTGCGCAGCAAGCTCATGCTGAACACCCAGGCCGAGGTTGATGAAGTCAAGGCCGCCGGCGCCGAAGGCTGCTTGTACTGGTACCCGGGACGTAGTCGTGGTACGCCCCTGCCCCGCGCTGTTCCCGAAGCGGCACCCGCTGTTGCAGAGACGCCGGCAGTCGACAGCGCTGAAGCCTTGGCAACCCGACGCGAGCGCGAGCTCAACCAACTCAAACAGTTGACCCATGCCGCTCGCAAAGCGTGGGATGGCATGGCCATGTCCGTTTGGGCGGTAGTGCACGATATGCCGCGGTCGCCGGTCAGCGTCGGCGTCAAGCTGAGCTCCATCGCTTTCGACGTGGTCGAGAGCATCGCCAACGCCAGCGCCTGGCAGCTGCGCAAACTGGCCGACTCGAGTGCCCGCGGACAGCATCACCACGCGCTGCGCACCATGACCTTGAGTGTGATGATTGGCTCGCAGTTGGGCATGTCCGAACAGGAGCTGCACGAACTCGCGCTCGCCGCACTGGTGCACGACGCGGGCCACACCGACATCCCCTACCCGAAAGTCAACCTCGCGAACCCGCGGCTCATCGGGGGGCCAGGGTCGTTTATTGATCGCGAACGCTTGCAAGAGCACATCAGACTTGGCGTCGAACTGGCCAGCATGACCGGCGTATTTTCGCCCAACGCTCTCAAAATCTTGGCTCAACACCACGTCGCCATGGATGGTAGCGGCCTTCCCCGCGACACCAGCGACGTTTGTCTTGGCGCACGCGTGCTATCACTGGCGGATCGCTTCGATCGCTTGTGCACACCGGCCGACAAAGAAGACCCGCCGATGTCGCCGTCGAACGCGATCATTCACTTGTTCCGCAACGAAAGCCGGCGCTTCGACCCCAAAATCATGCAAGCCTTCATCAAGCTGATGGGCATTTACCCGCCCAGCACCATCCTGCGACTGAAGGACGGCTCGATCGCCATGGTGGTGTCGCCCGGCGCTGCGGCACATCAGCCCTTGATTGTGGTTTATGACCGCAAAGTTCTGCCCCAAGAGGCCGAGATCGAGGTGTTGGGCTTGCCCGGCGGCTCCCCAGTGGTGTCCGTGCTCAATAGTGTGGGGCTTCCTGTCACCATCATCGAATGGCTGGAAAAGATCGAACTGCGCTTGGCAGCCAACCCGGTGTTGGCACTGCGTAAAGAAATCACGGAACAGGCACCGGAGCCGCAGGCGGCTTAATTCGGTAGCCGCGGCTGGGCAGGAGCGATCTTGGATGTCCGCAAGTCCGACGAGCGCGGCTTCGCCGACCATGGCTGGCTGCGGAGCTATCACTCGTTCTCGTTCGCGGCTTACCATGATCCGGCGCACATGGGCTGGGGCAACCTGCGGGTCCTCAACGACGATCTGATCGCCCCCGACATGGGCTTCGCGATGCACGGCCATCGTGACATGGAGATCATCAGCTACGTCGTCGAGGGCGCGTTGGCTCACAAGGACAGCCTCGGCAACGTCACCACCATTCCGGCGGGCGATGTGCAACGTATGAGCGCCGGCCGCGGCGTCATGCACAGCGAGTTCAACCCAGCCAGCGATGCCCGCGCCCGACTGCTGCAGATCTGGATCGAGCCGCTGCAGCGTGGTATCGACCCTGGTTACGAGCAGCGCACGTTTGCACCATCCGAGAAGCGTGGCCGCCTCTGCCTTGTCGCATCGCCAGACGGCGCTCATGGCTCAATGACCGTCCATGCCGATGCGTCGCTCTATGCAGGGCTACTCGACGGCAAAGAGTCGGCGACACTAACCCTCGACCCGATTCGGAAGGTCTATGTCCACGTCGTGCGAGGGGCGCTGTCGGCCAACGGCCAGCGCCTTATGGCTGGCGATGCCGCAAAGCTGACGGGCGAATCGTGCCTTACCCTCGGCAACGGCGAAGACGCCGAAGTGCTGGTCTTCGATCTAGCACCCTAGCGCTGCGCCCCCGAGCGGAGCCACGCTCATACGACCGTTGGCGGCATTTTTCGCCGCAACCACCCGGCGTTGTCTGGCGCGCCCGAGACGATTCGAACGTCCGACCCCTGCCTTCGGAGGGCAGTACTCTATCCAGCTGAGCTACGGGCGCGTGGCGCGGATTCTACCGCAGGCGCCGCCGCACTCCCATAAATCTCGACGGGTGTGGGCGCCAAGCCAATGTGCGCGATGCGCAACGCTGCGGTCGCTTCTTCGAGATGTCGCTCGAAAGCGTCACCCACCGGCGTATGGCGCTTCCCGCGCGGGCGCACGATATGCCACTGCGATTCGATCGGGAAACCCTCAGCCGACAATTGGCAGATGCCCTGTTCGGGCAGGTGTTCATCGAGCGAGTGCACCGACACCACCGCCAGCCCCAATCCGCCGGCCACCGCCTGCTTCACCGCCTCATTGCTACCCAACTCCAAACGCACGCGCGGCTTGATGCCAAGCGTCTTGAAGTGCCGCTCGCAAGCCATGCGTGTGCCCGAGCCGCGTTCCCGCATCACGAAGCTTTCGGCGGCGAGATCGGCCGCCGTCACCTGTGTCCGCCCGGCCAGCGGGTGATGCTCCGGCGCGATCAGCACCAGCGGGTTGGCCAGGAACACCCGATCCTCGAGGTCCATGTCAGCGGGTGGCTGCGACATGATGTACAGGTCGTCGAGGTTCTGCTGCAGACGTTCGACCACGCCATCGCGGTTAAGCACCACCAGCGCCGCATCGATGTCGGGATAACGCTGGCAAAAGGTGCCGAGGATGCGCGGCACGAAGTACTTGGCGGTACTCACCACGGCGATGCTCAGCCGGCCGCGCGTGAGCCCCTGCCGCGCGTCGATGCGCTGCGCGAAGCCGTCCCATTCGTTGGTGATGCGGCGCACCGTCTCGGCCAAGTCGCGGCCGACGTCAGTCAGGTGCACGCGCCGCGAGATCACCTCGTAGAGCGGCATGCCAATAGATTCGGTCAGCTCTCGCAGCTGCATCGATGCCGTGGGCTGCGTGACATGGGTGGCGCGCGCCGCCCCGCTCACGCTGCCGGTATCGGCAAGGGCGAGGAATAGGCGCAGCTGGCGGAAGGTCACATGCATCGCCATGGGTATGTCTCCTTGTTGACTGCCGGGCGAGTTCGCTTAGTGACCGTGGCACGGGAACATGATTTAAGGCGAACTGGCTTGATCATGGGTTGCAGCGGTCACAGCTATCGGCCGTGGCCTGCAGCGCCAAGGGTCGTTCGTCGCGGTGGGCACAGCGCGGGCAGCACCAGCGCTCGGCACGAGGCACCCGTGTTGGCATGCCGCAGGCTTCGCAGGGCGCGCCGGCAATCGCCTCCGCCGGCCCGAAGCCCGGTGCGGCACACGCGGGACACGGCGTCGACAGCCGCGATGCCAGCGCGGATGCGGCACGCGCGATCATGGCCAACCGCGTCGGGTTGCGGTGCGCGCGCATGTCGGTCTGCAACATCACCGGTCCGGCGGCGAGCCCCTCGCGCACCCGCACCAAAACCGTATCCGCGTCGTCACAGGTCTTGTCGAACCAGGGCTCGCCCGGGCGCCCGACGATCACGCCGTGGCCGGGGAGGCCGACCTCGGCGAGAAAATGCCGCGCTGCATTCAGGTCGACCACTTCGGCAGTGCGCCAATTGGTCTCCGGCCCCTGCACAAATCCCTCCACCGCATAGCCGGCCTCGGCGTCCCACCACACCAGCAACTCGCGGCCCCAACCCGAGACACCGAGGAAGGGGTCACCGCCAAACGCGCCTTCGCTGCCCAGGCCGTAGCGGCTGCCGCCCAGATCGCAGGCGAGCTTGGCTTTGCTAAGCGCCGCGTCGCGCATGCTGCCCTGCCGCTCGATCTCGCCGGAGAAGGTGCCGAGGGTGTCGGTATCAAACCTGTCGATGGTCTCCAGCGTCTGCCCAATCGCCGCCAGCGCTGGCGCGATTGCAGGCGCCTTGGCGTGGCGAGTGAGCAGGCAAACGCGCCCGCAGGATGAGGTGTCGATGGTCATAGATTTATTACTATGAGCAATGCTTTAACAATCAACTATGAAACAGTCTAGGGCAGCCCCATCATCCTTGCCATTCTTATTGGGGGCTGACCATGCAAAACTTTCTCGACCCGGCGATCCTGTTCTTCGTCTTCGGCGTGTTCGCCGGCTTCGCCCGCTCCAACCTCGAGATCCCCCAGGCGATCTCGCGCTTCCTCTCGCTATATCTGCTCATGGCGCTCGGCCTCAAGGGCGGCTTCGCGCTGAACAAATCGGGCCTCACGCCGGAGGTGGCGGTGAGCCTTGGCACCGCCATCCTGCTCGCGGTGGTCATCCCGCTGATCGGCTACAACCTGCTGCGACGCGTACTCGGCGGCTTCGACGCGGCCGCCATCGCGGCGACCTACGGCTCGGTGAGCGCGGTGACCTTCATCACTGCCACCCAGTACATGGAACACAACGGCCACCCCTTCGGCGCGCACATGGCGGCGGCCATGGCGCTGATGGAGTCACCGGCCATCATCATGGCGGTGATCTTTGCCAATATGCTGCGTCGCGAACGTGCAGCTGCCGAACCCAGCAGCGCCGAGAACACCACGCCACTGGGCAAGATCCTCCACGAGAGCTTTACCGACGGTGCGCAGTTGCTGCTACTCGGCGCCATGCTGGTCGGCATCATCACCGGCGAGGCTGGCAAGACCGTGATGGCGCCGTTCTCGGTCGACCTCTTCAAGGGCATGCTGAGCTTCTTCCTGCTCGACATGGGTCTGATGGCGGCGCGCAACATGCACGAGCTGCGCGGCAAGTCACCGTGGATCGTGGCCTACGGCCTGCTCGGCCCAGTGACCCACGCCAGCCTGGCACTCGGCCTGTGCCTGCTGTTCGGCATCGGCCCCGGCGACGGCGCCCTGCTGATGGTGCTGGCGGCCAGCGCCTCATACATCGCGGTGCCCGCGGTATTGCGCTTCGCCATCCCCGAGGCCAACCCTAGCCTCTACTTCGGGCTCTCGCTGGGGCTGACCTTCCCGATCAACATCCTGTTCGGCATCCCGGTCTACGTCGCGGTCGCGCAAGCGGTTCTGGCTTAGAGCAACGCCCTACTTCGACGCCGTGCCGGTGCTTCCACCGAACAGCGACCGCGAGATGCGCGAGGCCAATCCCTGACCACCGGCCGCGCCATCAAGCGCCGCGCCGGTGGCGGCGCCTAGCGCTGCGTTGGTCACCACATCGCTGGCGATCTCACCGGCAGACTTCGCCGGTCCGCCACAGGTTTCGGACAACGTCGAAGCATCGACCCGGTCAGCGGTATCCAGTGCGACGTTGCCACCGAGCAACAGCGGCGCTGCCGCCCCCGCAGTAAGCACGGCGATGAGCGGCGTGATGATCAGACGGCCGATGTAGAGGTCCTCATGCACCTCGGTGGCCTTGATCGCCGCTTTGCAATCGGACGTAGCGTATTGCGGCTTGGCGTCGTCCAGCGCGATCGCAGTCGCGCGCGAAGTGCTGACGCACGCCGCCAACGGCACACACAGGCCCGCCAGCAGCAGAGCTGCCAAGGCTCGCCGGCGCTCAGACGGTGGACGCGGGGCTTTAATGTTCCCCATCCGGCAGCGTTTCACTCTTCCCAGAGGTCAAGCACTGCGCCCTTGCTTGCGCTGCTCGCGTTCTTGGCAAACTTGGCCAGGACGCCACGCGTGTAGCGCGGGGCCGGAGCCTTCCATGCAGCGCGGCGACGGGCGATCTCAGCCTCCGGTACGTTGAGCTCGAGCAACAACTCGTGCGCGTCGATGGTAATCGAGTCGCCCTCCTCCACCAGCGCGATGGTGCCGCCCGCATACGCCTCCGGCGCGACATGGCCCACCACCATGCCCCAGGTGCCGCCGGAGAAGCGGCCGTCGGTGATCAGGCCGACGCTCTCGCCCAGACCCTGACCGATCAGCGCGCCAGTCGGCGCCAGCATCTCCGGCATGCCGGGCGCGCCCTTGGGACCCAGATAGCGCAGCACCATCACGTCGCCGGCCTTGATCTTGCCAGCCATGATCGCCTCCAGAGCCGATTGTTCGTCGTCGAAGACGCGCGCCGGACCAGTGATGACCGGGTTCTTGAGGCCGGTGATCTTGGCCACGCAGCCTTCCGGGCTCAGATTGCCCTTGAGGATGGCCAGATGCCCCTCGGCGTAGAGCGCGCCCTGAATCGGCCGGATCACATCCTGGTCGGCGCGCAGCGGCGGCACGTCGGCGAGGTTCTCGGCGACGGTCTTGCCGGTGATGGTCATGCAGTTGCCGTGCAGCAGGCCGGCCTCGAGCAGCACCTTCATCACCGCAGGAATACCGCCGGCGCGGTGCAGATCGATGGCGAGGTATTTGCCGCTGGGCTTGAGATCGCAGATCACCGGGACCTTTTTGCGCATGCGCTCAAAGTCGTCGATGCTCCACTCCACGCCCGCGGCGTGCGCGATGGCCAGGAAGTGCAACACCGCATTGGTCGAGCCGCCGGTGGCCATGATCACCGCCACCGCGTTCTCGATCGCCTCACGGGTCACGATGTCGCGCGGCTTCAGGTCTTTCTTGACCGCCTCAACCAAGATCGCAGCGGCCTGCTTGACGTTCGCCACCACCTCGTCTTCCACGTTAGCCATGGTCGACGAGTACGGCAAACTCATGCCGAGCGCCTCGAACGATGAGCTCATGGTGTTGGCGGTGTACATGCCGCCGCACGAGCCGCTGCCGGGTATCGCCCGACGCTCGATCTGGCAGAAGTCTTCCTCGCTCATCTTGCCGGCGGAGAACTGACCCACTGCCTCGAACACACTGACGATGTTGAGGTCTTGGCCCTTGTACTTGCCCGGGAGGATGGTGCCGCCGTAGACATAGAGCGCGGGTACGTTGGCGCGCAGCATGCCCATCATGCCGCCGGGCATGTTCTTGTCGCAGCCACCGATGACGATGACGCCGTCCATCCACTGGCCGCCCACGCAGGTCTCGACGCAATCGGCGATCACTTCGCGACTGACCAGCGAGTACTTCATGCCCTCGGTTCCCATCGCCATGCCGTCGGAAATGGTCGGCGTGCCGAAGATCTGCGGATTGGCGCCGGCCGCCTTGAGCCCCTCCACCGCCGCATCGGCTAGCCGTTGCAGGCCGGAGTTGCATGGTGTGATGGTGCTGTGGCCGTTGGCAACGCCGATCATCGGCTTGCCGAAGTCGGTCTCGGTGTAGCCCATGCCGTAGTACATGGAACGA
>RFMI01000119.1 GCA_009927815.1 Betaproteobacteria bacterium
AGGCCTTCCGCCGAAACGCGCAATACCCCGGCCGCGGTCCGATCTGCGGGTGGTTGCGGCAGGTGTCTGGCCGCCGCTCGTACACCGTGCAGCGCCGCGTCTCGCGGTCGAGAAAGACGCACTCTCCGCCGGATTGCCGCGCCAGCGTGAACAGCCCGGTCGCCGGCGAATGGCGCTCGACGATGCCGGCCTTCTGAAGACGCTTGAGCCAGGGCTTCAAGGCGCCCTCAGCATCGAACGGGTCGAGCACGCCTAGCCGCACCAGGTCGGGCACCCGCACCTCGACCGGCATGGTGCAACAGATCGCCATGCAAGAATCGCAGAGGCCGCTGCGGTGTTTCGGCCACGTGGCGAGCCGCTCGAGATCGGCGTCGGGGGGAAGCGCCGCCGCACGCTCCTGGCCCGAAGGCATCGGACTCGGCCTTACAACCCGCTGCGCGGATCGATCGCGCCTCGCGCCACGCGGTCCTGCAGGCGAGTCCACCACAGTGGCGCCATCAGCTGCCCCAGATAACTGCGCGGCATGTACTCCTTGATACCGATGTCGATGCCCGGCCGATAGTCGGCGTCGTACCAGGTGCCAAACACGCGGTCCCACAGCATCAGGTTTTCGCCGTAGTTCTTGTCGCCCTCGTAGAGGCGTTTGCTGTGGTGCCAGCGGTGCAGCATCGGCGTATTGAACCAGCGGTGCAGATAGCGGGTGCGCATGTCCACATTGCAGTGGGTCAGCAGGCCGCAAAAGGCGGTGATGGCGCTCACCCAGGTCAGCACCGCGTGCGGCGTGCCCATAGCGAACAACAGCGGTAAACCGAGCAACATAGCTCGCAGCGTGTCGCCAACGTGGAATCGCCCGGTGTTGAAAAACCACAGACGTCGCACCGAGTGGTGAATCGCGTGCAAACGCCAGATCGGCTTCCACTCGTGGCCAAGGCGATGCGCCCAGTAAAACCCGAACTCACTGATGACCAGCGCCAGCACGACTTGCAGCACCAACGGCCACTCTGCCGGCCAGACGCCGTCACCGATGCGCAGCGCATCGGCAATACCCAGCTCGCCCACCGCCAGCGTGAACCAGTAAACAAAAGTCTTGGTGATGAAGGTGTGCAAAAAGTCGGGCAACAGCTGACCGTCGTTTTGCAGCCATTCACGCTCCCACGGCATCGCCCGCTCCAGCGCAAACAGCGTCAGCGCCAAAGCCAAGTAGGTGGCCACAAACACTTGCGGGCCGACCCCATGGGCCATGCCGATCGCCGTGGACGTAATGCAGGTGAGCATGATCAACGGCCAGAGCACGGCGGCAACGATGCGGTAGGCCACAGATTCCGAACGTGCCAAACCCGTCGGCGCAGACACCAACCGCGCACCGGACACAGCCGACGCCGCATTAGTCACGGCTGGCTCCGGCCGCGTTCAGCCGCTCGAGGTACGTGGTCCAGAGGTCATCCTGCTCCTTGGCCATGGCGTAGAGCAGATCCCACGAGAAAATACCGGTGTCGTGCCCGTCGCTAAAGGTCGGGCGGATGGCGTAGTGGCCGACCGCCTCAACACCGGTGATCTCGACATTGCGCTTGCCCACCTGCAGCGTCTCCTGGCCCGGCCCGTGGCCACGCACTTCGGCCGAGGGCGAGTACACGCGCAGCAGCTCGGCCGGCAAGCGAAAACGCTCGCCGCTTTCGAACGCCAGTTCCAGCACGCGCGACGCTTTGTGCAGCGTGACTTCGGTGGGGATGGGGGTGTCGCGATCGAGTCCGGCCATGGCGCGATTACAGCAGGTCAGCGACCGCCGCACGCTCCTCTTCGAGTTCCTTCAGCGTAAAGGCGACACGCTCCTGGCTGAACGCATCCATCTCCAGGCCCTGCACGATCGAATACTTGCCGCCCTCGGTGGTGCAGGGGTAGCCGAACACCACGCCTTCGGGGATGCCGTAGCTGCCGTCCGACGGCACGCCCATCGTGACCCATTCGCCGTGGCTGCCGAGCACCCAGTCGCGCACGTGGTCGATGGCCGCCGAGGCTGCCGAGGCCGCCGACGACAGACCGCGCGCCTCAATGATGGCGGCGCCGCGCTTGCCGACGGTGGGCAGGAACACGTCGCGGTTCCAGGCGTCGTCATTGACCAGACCCTTGACCGCGTCGCCGTTGGAGGTGGCAAAGCGGTAGTCGGCGTACATGGTCGGCGAGTGGTTGCCCCACACCGTCATGTGCTTGAACGAAGACACCGCGCGGCCGGTCTTGGCGGCGAGCTGCGACAGTGCGCGGTTGTGGTCCAGACGCAGCATGGCGGTGAAGTTGGCCGGGTCGACGCGGCCGTACTTCTGCGCGGTCTTCATGGCGATGTAGGCGTTGGTATTGCAGGGGTTGCCGACCACCAGCACCTTGCAGTCCGGCTTGGCGTGTTGGCCGATGGCCGCGCCCTGCACGGTGAAGATCTTGGCGTTGCCGGCCAAGAGGTCCTTACGCTCTTCGCCCGGTCCACGCGGCTTGGCGCCGACCAGCAGGGCGATGTCGGTGTCCTTGAAGGCCACGTTCGGGTCGTCGGATTGCGTCATCCCGGCCAGCAGCGGGAAGGCGCAGTCATCCAGTTCCATCATCACGCCCGAGACCTTCTTTTGGAAGTCGGGCAGGTCGAGCAGCTGCAGGATGACCGGTTGATCCTTGCCGAGCATCTCGCCCGAGGCGATGCGGAACAGCAGGCTGTAGCCAATCTGGCCGGCGGCGCCGGTGACGGTGACACGAACGGGGGCTTTGGACATCACGACTCCTGGATAGCGGCCGAAGAAGGCGGCAGTTTACTGCAGTGCAGCAAAATGCGGAACCCGAGCGGAAGATGCGTTAGGCCAACGCCGCCAGCATCGCGTCGCGGATGTCGTTGAGCGCTCCGAGGCCGTTGATGCGCACGTAGCTCGGCGCACCGGGCTCGCCGCGTTCGGCCCAACCGCTGTAGAAGTCGACCAAGGGGCGAGTCTGCGAGTGGTAGACCTCGAGGCGCTTCTTGACCGTCTCTTCGCGGTCGTCGTCGCGCTGCACCAGCGGTTCGCCGGTGGCGTCGTCGGTCATCTCGACTTTGGGCGGGTTGAAGACCACGTGATACGTGCGGCCCGAGCCCAGGTGGACACGGCGACCCGACATGCGCTTGATGATCTCGGCATCTGGCACGTCGATCTCGACCACGCGGTCGATCGGCACGCCAGCCTCGCGCATCGCCTCGGCCTGCGGGATGGTGCGCGGGAAGCCGTCGAACAGGAAGCCGTTGGCGCAGTCGGGCTGGGCGATGCGGTCCTTGACCAGGCCGATGATCAGGCTGTCCGGCACCAGGCCGCCAGAATCCATGTGCGCCTTGGCCTCAAGCCCCAGTGGGGTGCCGGCCTTGACCGCGGCGCGCAGCATATCGCCGGTGGAGATTTGCGGAATGCCCAAGCGCTCGGTGATGAAAGCCGCCTGGGTGCCTTTGCCGGCCCCGGGGGCGCCTAGAAGAATGACTCGCATGGAAGTTCCGATGTGGTGAGTTGCGATCGCGGCCTGCGCGAACGCCGACCTTCAGGTGTTATGCCACGGCCGTCACGCCGTGTCGCCGATGATGGCTCGGACGCGTTCCAGATCAGCGGGGGTGTCGACTCCAGGTGCTGGCGCGTTCTTGCTTGTTGTGACTTGGATTGTAAAACCCCACCCCAGCGCCCGCAATTGTTCCAGCGCCTCAAAGCGCTCGAGCGCCGTCACGGCCAGCGCGCCGTGCTGCCGCAAGTAGCGCACCCGGTAGGCGTAGATGCCGACATGGCGTAGAGCGATGAAGCCCTCGGGCAGACAACTGCGGTCGCGGGCGAAGTCGTCGCGCGGCCAAGGGATGGGTGCGCGCGAAAACGTCAGCGCGTGCCCGCGCTCATCGCACACCACCTTCACTACATTGGGATCAAGGAACTGCGCGACGTCGTGCAGCGGGTGTGCCGCAGTGGCGATGTCGGCGTCACCGTTTTGCAGGGCCGCCGCCACTGCACCAATCAGCGCCGGGTCGATCAGCGGCTCGTCACCCTGAACGTTGACCACCACCGCATCGTCGGACCAGCCGCGCCGCAGCGCGACCTCGGCGATGCGATCGGTACCGCTGGGGTGCGCCGGGTCGGTCATCTCCACGGCGACGCCATGCGCGGTCACCGCCTCGACCACGCGCGCGTCGTCGGTGGCCACCACCACCTCGTCGGCACCACTCTGCAGAGCGCGTCGCGCCACCCGCACCACCATCGGCAGGCCACCAATATCGGCCAGCGGTTTGCCAGGTAGGCGACTGGACGCGTAGCGAGCCGGAATGACCGCCTTAAACGCCGCTCCGCTCACTCTTCGGTCGGTTCGAGCGTGCGCGCTTCGCTCTCCAGCATCACCGGAATGCCGTCGCGCACCGGGTAGGCCAGCCGGCACGCCGGGCAGACAAACTCTTGGCGCGAGCGGTCTTGGCGCAACGGGCCCTTGCAGGCGGGGCAAACGAGCAGTTCGATCAGCGGCGTGGTCATGTCATCTTGGGCGGCTGGCGCAGAGTGTGTTCAAGGGCATCGACAGCAGCAGTTGGGAGTTGCGCCGCGAGAGGCACAGCCCACCAGTCTTCGGCAGCGAATGCCTGACACTTTACTCCATCCTTTTCGGTCATCAGGACTGTCGCATCGCGCAGGTCAGCCAGGTCGTCGGCCACAAACGGGTGGTGGTCGGGAAACGGACGCGGCTGCGGCGTCACACCCGACTGCTCAAGCATGGCAAAGAAGCGCTCCGGCGCGGCGATGCCGGCCACTGCGGTGAGTGGGAGACCGGCGAATTCGATCAGTGGCCGGCTGCGGGCGGGCTCGGCCAGCGAGCGTGCGGCCGAAGCCAGCGTCAGGCTGATCCGCCAAGTGTCGGTTTCGACACCTCGCGGGAGACGCTCGGGGACGGGCCCATCGCCACACACCCAGAGTTGCGTCACCGACAACAGACGTGCCAGCGGCTCGCGCAAGGGCCCCGCCGGCAGTAGGCGCCGGTTGCCAAACCCACGGCGGGCATCGACCACCACCACCTCGACTGCGCGCGGCAAGCGCCAGTGCTGCAGACCGTCGTCGCTGATCAAGACGTTGACCTCGGGACTCTCGGCGCACAGGGCGCGCGCCGCCGCCACTCGGTCGCGGCCGACCCAGACCGGGCAGCCGGTGCGCCGCGCGATCAGCAGCGGCTCGTCGCCAACCTCACTGGCTAAGCTGTGCAGCGTCACCGCTTCGACCCGCCCCCGCCCACCATAGCCACGGCTGACGATGCCCGGCCGCCAGCCGCGCGCAGCCAGCGCTTCAGCCAGCGCGATCACGCATGGGGTTTTGCCGCTGCCACCGACGGTCAGATTGCCGACCACCACCACCGGCACTGGTACGGTGGCCGGTCGCCAGATGCCGCTGGCGCGCAGGGCCTGGCGCAACCACACCAGCAGTTGGAACAGCCAGCCCAAGGGACGTAGAAGGAATTGCCAGGCCGATCCGTCGGCCCACTCGCTTAGAAGCCAGCGCTCGAACCGAGCCCGCCAGCCCGACACGGCATCAGCCGCGCGACTGGGTGGCGAAGGTGATGCGCGCGTAGCCCGACAGGCGGGCGGCTTCCATCACGTGAACCACGCTCTGGTGGGTCGCCTGAGCATCGGCGTGGATGACAATGACCGGGTCCTTCTCGCCTTTTGCGGCCGCCGTCATGGCCGCACTCAGCGCAGCGGCGTCGCGAGCATCGATCGGCTGGCGATCGAGAAAGTATTGGCCGCGCTCATTGACCGCCACGTCAATCTCGACGGGCTTTTGCTGGCTCGCCTCAGCGGCGGCCTTAGGCAGGGTGATCTTGAGTTCGGCAAACTTGGCGTACGTGGTGCTCACCGCCAAAAAGATCACGATCACCAGCAGCACGTCGATCAACGGAATCAGGTTGATCTCTGGCTCCTCGTTGCGCAGACCGCGGTGAAAATCCATGTCAACGGCCTTGGTTGATGGCGTCGACCAGGCGGATGGCCTGCTGCTCCATGTCGACCAGATAGCTGTCGACCAAGGCGCGGAAGTGGCGGTAGAAGACCATGCTCGGAATCGCCACAATCAAACCGAAAGCCGTGTTGTACAAAGCCACCGAGATGCCGTGCGCCAGTTGCGCCGGGTCGGCAGCGCTGTTGGGTGATTGCGCAGCAAAGATCTCGATCATGCCGACCACCGTGCCGAACAAGCCCAGGTAGGGGGCCATCGAGGCGATCGAGCCCAAAGTGGTGAGGAAGCGCGACAGATCGTGGGCGACAGCCGGCCGGTCTCTTCGACGGCTTGCTTCATATGCTCCGGAGAACCCTCACGGTTGCGGATGCCCGCCGCCAGCACCCGCCCCAAGGGCGACTGCTCGAGCGCCTCAAGACCGCTACCGGAGCGCCCGGCTGCGATCGCCTGGTCAAGCACCCCAGCTGGCACCACCATCGATGCCCGCAAGGCCAGCAAGCGCTCAAAAATAATGGCCAAGGCCACCACCGATGCCACGATCATCGGCCAAATTGGCCAACCGGCGGCTTCAACCATCTCCAGCACGACGCACTCCAAGGGGGTCTCTCAAGCTTGTGACTTTAGCCTGTCGCGCGGTGCAGCAGCAAGCGATGACGGCGGCCTCCGTGCTCCGGCGAGGACTCACTAGCGCAGAGACGCTAGCAGCTAACTAAAAAATCCTTTCGATGAGGGCGTTTACGCCAAATAGCTGATGACGGTCACAGAAATTAATGGCAATGACATCATGCTCTAAGGGTTTTCAGAACGGTCCACAGAATCTGTGGATAACTCTGTGCAAACACCCCCGAATCACCCGCCAAACCCGCGTAAACTCTGGCTCGGGCCTAACTTGCACCCTTTTGCATCACTTTTTTGATTGTGGAAAATCAATGAGTTACGAAGTGATCAAGGCTTTGCGACAACTTCCTAAAAAACTCTTGACACCGCGATGACAGGTGTGGATAGCCCACCGCAAAACCCGACTGTCTGGTCCGATCCGGCGCCGCTGACCGTCTCCGCACTCAACCGCTTGGCGCGTGAGCGACTCGAGTCGGCGATTCCGCTGCTGTGGATCACCGGCGAGGTTAGCAACCTCACGCGCGCTGCCTCGGGTCACTGCTACTTTTCGCTGAAGGACGCCGATTGTTCGGTGCGCTGCGTCATGTTTCGCGGGCGAGTCGCCGCCTCCGGCCTGCAGCTGGTCAACGGCCAACAACTTGACGTGCGGGCGAGCGCCACCCTTTACGAGGCGCGTGGCGAATTCCAGTTGCAGGTCGATGCTCTTCGGCTGGCCGGATTGGGCAGCCGCTTTGCCGCGCTCGAGGCGCTCAAGCAACGCTTACTGGCCGAGGGCGCACTCGATGCCGCACGCAAGCGGGCCCTGCCGACGATGCCGCGCGCTGTAGGGATCGTCACCTCACCCAGCGGAGCGGCAGTCCGCGATCTGCTGACGCTGCTGGAACAACGCATGCCGAGTCTTCGCGTTGTGGTCTACCCGACGCTGGTGCAGGGCGACAGCGCGCCCTCCACAATCGCCGCGGCCATCGAGCTGGCCGGCCAGCGCCTCGAGGTGGACGTGCTGATCGTCGGTCGCGGCGGCGGCAGCATCGAGGACTTGTGGGCGTTCAACAGCGAAGCAGTGGCCCGCGCCATCCTCGCCTGCCCGCTGCCGGTGGTCAGCGCGGTGGGTCACGAGACCGACACCGTCTTGTCGGACCTGGTCGCCGATGTGCGCGCACCGACCCCCAGCGCGGCCGCGACATTGGTATGCCCAGACCACCGCCAGTTACTCGCCCATCTGACGCAGCAGCAGCAACGGCTGCAGCGCGGGATGCAGATGCGCCTCGAGGACCGCGAGCAGCGGCTCGACCACATCACCGCCCGCCTCTTGTCGCCCGCGCAGCGCGTCGAACTGCAATTGGCCCGACTCGCCGAGTGGCGGGCGCGGCTGAGCAGCGCCTGGCTCGACCGCTTGGAGCAGCGACTCGACCGTCTGGCAGGCGGGCTCGACCTGTTGTCGCCGCATCGGGTGCTGGAACGCGGCTACGCCTGGGTCAGCCGGGGCGACGGCTCGGTGCTGCGCTCGGTGGCCGGGGTGGCCAGCGACGAGCGGCTCGACATTCACTTGGCCGACGGCACGCTGCCGGCGGTCGCGCGGCCGGGCTCAGACGTTTAGAACCCGAGCGGAATTCAGGCCACCCAAACGGTGCGCGGCACGGTGAATTCGCGCAAGCCGTGGTACGACAATTCGCGGCCGTAGCCCGAAGCTTTGATGCCCCCGAACGGCAGCCGCGGATCGGACCTCACCAAGGCATTCACAGCCACCATCCCCACCGGCATGTAGCTGGCCAGTTTTCGGCCGCGCTCGACATCCCCCGTCCAGAGGCTGGCCCCAAGGCCGTAGCGGCTGGCTGCGGCCAGAGCGAGGGCGTCACCATCGTCGCGGGCACGCACCACGCAGGCGACAGGGCCAAACAGCTCCTCGTCAAAGGCCGGCATCCCCGGAGCAACCTGATCGAGCAGCGTCGGCGGATAGAACGCGCCCTCGCCCTCAAGCAGCTCTCCCCCGAGTCGGCACTGCGCCCCAGCGGACCGTGAGGCCAGCACCTGACGATGCAGATGGGCGCGCGCGGCGGGACTCGCCATGGGACCGAGGTCCGTGGCCGGATCACGCGGATCGCCCACCCGCAAGCGCTCAATGCGCTGCTGCAGACCATCGATGAAGGCCTCGGCCAGTTGGGGCACCACGATCAAACGCTTGGGCGAGATGCACGACTGTCCGCAGTTGTGAAACCGCCCCAGCACCGCTGCGTCGGCGGCCGCATCCAGGTCGGCGTCAGCCAACACCACGAACGGGTCGGAGCCGCCGAGCTCCAGCAGGCTGCGCTTGAGGTGCCGGGCGGCAAGTCCGGCCACCGCCTGCCCCGCGGCCGTCGATCCGGTGAGCGAGACCACCGCCACCGCAGGATGGGCGATCACGGCCTCGAGGTGGCGGATATCGGCCAGTAGCACCCGCAAGACGTCGGGTGGGCAGCCCGCCTCAACCAGCAAAGCTTCGAACATGAGCGCCGTCGCCGGCGCGGACGGCGCAGGCTTCACCAACACGCCATTGCCGGCCATCAGCGCGGGCACCGCGCATCGCACGACCTGCCACAGCGGGAAGTTCCACGGCATCACCGCCAGCACGACTCCAGCCGGCGGGTACTCGACGCGGCTTTCACTGGCATCGCTGAGCACCACCTCAGGCTCGAGGAACGAGCGTCCCTGTGTGGCATAGAAGTCGCACACCACCGCGCATTTCTCGACCTCGGCGAGTGCCTCGACGCTGCGTTTGCCGACTTCGCTGGTCATTGTCGCCGCCAAGGCCTGGCGATGGCTGCGCAAGCCCGCAGCCAGACGCGACAGACACTCGCCGCGTTGTTCGACGGCGGTAGCGGCCCAACGCTGCTGCGCCGCAGCAACACGATCGACCATACGCTTGACCTGGCTCAGCGAGAGGCTGCGGAAGGTCTGTATGATCGATCCGGTACAAGGGTCTCGGCTGGTGAACATGCTCGCGCATCAAAGAACGTGAATCTCACTCTATCAGCCCTCTTCCGCACTGTTCTGCTGCTGATCTGCCTGACCCCCGTATCGGCGCACGCCAGCGTCGCCCAGGACAACGCCTTCACTCGGGCGCGCGACGCCTTCCGGGACGGCCGGGCCGATGTGTTGGAGCGTCAAGCCGACGTGCTGCGGGGCCATCCGCTCGAGCCTTATCTCGATTACTGGCGACTGCGACTGCGTCTTGAGACGATCGACCCCGCCACCGTAGACGCAGCCCTGCGGCGCCTCGATGGCCAATACTTGGGCGACCGCCTGCGCACCGACTGGGCGCGCTCCTTGGCTCGCCGCAACGACTGGCCCGGCGTGATTGCCACCGCTCGCGGCATCCGTCAGCCCGACCCGGACATCCCGTGTCTGGTGGCCCAGGCGCAACTGGCGCTGGGCGACCTTGCCGGGCTGGGCGACACCCGCGCGCTCTGGCTCAAGGGCGTCTGGCTGAGTGACGCCTGCGAGGCCTTGTTCGACCAACTGCGCGAACGCGGGCAGATCGACGACGCCGCGCTGCATCGCCGCCGACTCCTGGCATTCGACAGCGGTGACGCCAGACTGCTGAAGAGGCTCGCCAACGACGAGTGGCCGGCCGATGCTTCACGCATTGCCCGCGCCAACGAGCGCCCCGAGGGCCTACTCAGCGGCCTGCGCGGGGGCCGCCCTGATGCGGCGCTGATGGTGGCGGTGTTGCGCCGCGCCCGCCTCGAACCACTCGAGGCCCATGCCGCGCTGCAAACGCTCAAACCGCATCTAGCCAGCTCGGACTGGCGCTGGATGATGGGCCGTCTGGCGTTTTACGCGGCGCGCCAGCACCTGCCGGAATCGGCGCAGTGGTTTGCCATGGCCGACCAGGCCACTCTGGGGCAAGACGACTGGGCCTGGCAGGCGCGGCTCGCCTTGCGGCGTGGCGACTGGCCGGGGGTGCTGCGCAGCATTGAGCGGATGGAGGATGCCGGCCAGAACGAAGTGGCCTGGCGCTTCTGGAAGGCCCGCGCACTGCAAGCCACCGGCCGCGGCAGCGAGGCCACGCCACTCTTGATCGCGCTGGCCGACGAGCCGACCTTCTACGGCTTGCTGGCCAACGAAGCTCTGGGCCCCTCGCTGGGCGAGCGTCACCGCGACTACGCCCCCGGCGCGAGCGAGGTGCAGGCAATCGCCGAGCGTCCAGCACTGGCGCGGGCGCTGGTGCTGCACCGACTCGGCTTCGACTTCGAGGGCACCCGCGAATGGTCCTGGGGCATCGCCGACTTGAGCGACGAGCAATTGCTGGCCGCAGCCGAGCTGGCACGACGACAGGATTGGTTCGAGCGCTCGATCTGGACCGCCGAGAAGACCCGCCGCGTCCACAACTATGCGCTGCGCTATCCGACGCCGTTCGCTGAGCAGGTGAAGCTGCGCGCCAACCACCACACCGTCGACCCGGCGCTGCTCTACGGCCTGATCCGCCAAGAGAGTCGTTTCAACCCGCAAGCGACGTCACCTGCGGGCGCACGTGGTCTGATGCAGGTGATGCCCACCACCGCCAACTGGCTGGCCAAAAAGCTCGGCCTGCACAAACCAAGCGACAAGGCGCTGGGCGAACCCTCGACCAATGTGCAACTGGGGTCGGCTTATGTGCGCCACCTGCTCGACACGCTGGATCAGAGTCCGGTCTTGGTGGCAGCCGGCTACAACGCCGGCCCGCGGCGAGCACAGCGCTGGCGCGACGTACAGCCGCTGGAGGGCGCCATCTACGCGGAGTCGATCCCCATCGGCGAGACCCGCGACTACGTCAAGAAGGTACTCGCCAATGCCACCGTCTATGCCCGTCAATTGGGCACCTCGACGTTGTCCCTGAAAGATCGGCTTGGTATTATCCCGGCGCGCGCCAGCCCTGCTGACTGGCAGGCAATCACAAGCGATAACAAAGACTTGCGCGAACCCTGAGACCTGATCGAAAGCGACTGTTATGAACAACGGCATCCGCACCATTGCAGTAATCGGCGGCGGCGGTTTCGTCGGCCACGAACTGTGCAGCCAACTGGCAGCACGCGGCTACCACCTGCGCATCCCGACCCGCCATCGCGAACGCGTCAAACAGGGGCTGCTGGAGTTGCCCGATGCTGAAGTGTTCGCCTGCGACGTCATGAGCGATGCCGGCCTGATGTCGGCCCTGCACGGCTGCGATGCGGTGATCAACCTGGTCGGCATCCTGCATGAGCGTCGCAGCGGCGATTTCGACCGCGTCCATGGCGAGTTCCCGCGCCGCGTGGTGGAGGCCTGCAAGCGTCTCGGCATCGGCCGCTACGTCCACATGAGCGCCTTGGGGGCATCCGCCGATGCGCCGAGCCGTTATCTGCGCAGCCGTGCTGCCGGCGAAACCGCGGCGCACGCCGCCGCCGGCGAAGCAGTGCAGATGACCGTGTTCCGCCCATCGGTGATCTTTGGCCGCGGCGACAGTTTCCTGACCCTGTTCGCCAGCCTCTCGGCTTTGCCGGTGGTCCCTCTGGCGGGTGCAGATGTTGAGTTTCAGCCGGTCTGGGTCGACGACGTCGCGCGCGCGGTGGTGTCGAGCCTTGACCTGCCAGAGACCATCGGCCAAACCTACGAGCTGGGTGGGCCGGACGTGTTCCATCTGCGTGAATTGGTCCAAAAAGCGGCGCGCGCCGCCGGCCACGACCCAGTCATCATTGGCCTGCCGGGTCCGGCAGCGTGGCTGCAGGCGTTTGTCTTCGAGCACCTGCCGGGTCCGATCATGACCCGCGACAATCTAGCGTCGATGCAGGTGCCCAACGTCTGCCGGCAGCCGTGGCCCGCGCTGTTTGCGCCCGGACCGCAGCGGCTGGATGCGGTGCTGCCGTCGATGTTTGTCGCATCCGATGCCATGGCGCGCTACCGCCAGCGCGCCGCCCGCTAAGCCAGGCCAATGGCGGTCCGACGGCACCCACGGCCGACGCGACGGACGCCACGATGAAGGTCTACGAGGTGGGCGGCGCGGTGCGCGACGCGCTGCTTGGCCGCCCGGTGCAGGACCGCGACTGGGTGGTGGTGGGTGCCACCGCGCAACAGATGCTGGACGCCGGCTATCAACAGGTCGGACGCGATTTTCCGGTGTTTTTGCACCCCAACACCCATGAGGAATACGCGCTGGCCCGCACCGAGCGCAAGTCGGGGCATGGCTACGCCGGTTTTGTCGTTCACGCCGACCCGAGCGTGACTCTGGAGCAAGACCTTGCTCGCCGCGACCTGACCGTCAATGCCATGGCACGCTCGGCTGACGGCGCCCTCATCGATCCGTTCGGCGGACAAGCCGACCTCGACGCGGGTGTGCTGCGCCATGTCGGACCGGCCTTTGTCGAAGACCCTCTGCGGGTGTTGCGCCTGGCGCGCTTCGCCGCCCGCTTCGACTTTGCTGTAGCGCCGGAGACACTCGCGCTGTCACGGCACATGGTGGCCGCCGGTGAGCTCGGCTTTCTGGTGGCCGAGCGGGTCTGGCAAGAGACCGCCCGCGCACTGGCCGAGCCTAAACCGCACCGTTATTTCAGGCTGCTACACGAGTGTGGCGCGCTGGCGGTGGTGTTCCCAGAACTGGCGGCGCTCGACGCGGCGACCTTCGATGCCCTGTGCCGGACGCTTGCGGACGCTGCGGGGCAGCCAGTGGACGTGGTCTCGGCGCTGCTGGCCTTGGCGCTGGATGATGCAGACTGCTGGAACGGCCTGTGCGAACGGCTGCGGCTGCCGACGGACGCCGCCCGCGCCGGCGACGACGCACTGCGCTCGCGCACGCTCGACACCGCCAGCGCCGAAGGCCTGATGCGCACCCTCGAGGTGGTGGACGCCCTCCGCCAGCCACAGCGACTGGACCGGCTGATCGCGGTACGGGCCGCTGCCGGGGACGCAGACCCCGCCACCGCGACTCGACTGCGCGGCGCGCTGGAAGCGGCCAGCGGCTGTTGATGCCGCGAGTTTGGCGCGGCAGGGCGGCGGCGGAGAGGCCATCGCCGCAAGGATCCGCGCGGCGCGTCTGGCGGCGATCGGCGGGGCGGTCTAGGCGAACAGCGCGCCAACTCGGCGCCTGGACTCGGCGCACGCATAAAGGCCTCGCCAACCAAAAAGCTGTGCACATCGGCGCCGCGCATCAGCGCCACGTCGTCACGGGTGAGGATGCCGCTCTCGGTGATGACGATGCGCTCGTCCGGAATGCGGTCGAGCAGCCCCAGCGTGGTTTGCAGGCTCACCTCGAAGCTGCGCAGGTTGCGGTTGTTGATGCCGACCAGCGGCGAGCGCATCTGCAACGCGATGTCCAACTCATCGCCATCGTGCACTTCGATCAACACCGCCATGCCTAGATCTAGCGCCAGCGCCTCGAGCCGCTGCAGCGCGGCGAGGTCGAAGCCGGCGGCACTGGCAAACGCGGCGACGATCAGCAGGATGCAGTCAGCGCCCATGGCGCGGGCCTCGAGCACCTGCGCCTCGTCGACGATGAAGTCCTTGCGCAGCACCGGGATGTTGCAGGCCGCCCGCGCCGCCTCCAGGTAGGCGCGACCGCCCTGGAAGTAGTCGACGTCAGTCAGCACCGAGAGGCAGGCCGCGCCGTGGGACGCGTAGTCGGCGGCGATGGCAGCCGGGTCGAAGTCAGCGCGCAACACGCCCTTGCTCGGGCTGGCTTTCTTCACCTCGGCGATGACGGCCGGTTGGCCAGTCGCACGCTTGGCGCGCAAGGCGCCGACGAAATCGCGCAGCGGCGCGCCGGCTGCCGCGGCGGCACGCAACTCGGCCAAGTTGGTCTGCGCCAGTAGGGCCGCGACTTCGCGGGCTTTGGTGGCAAGGATGCGTTGCAGGATGTCGCTGCTCATGGCTGGAGTCCGTAATCGAGGGCAATGCCGATGAAAATGGCGGCACCGTACCAGACGTTATGCAGAAAGGCGCGAAAACACGCAGCGGGCTCGCGTCCGGCGATCAGCCGCAGGTGAAACAGAGCGATGCCGCCGGCCACCGCCAGGCCCAGCATCCAACACGCGCCGCGCTGCAGGATCTGGCCGACTGCAGCCAGCAGCAGCAGATTGGCGGCGTAACACGCGGCGATGGCATGGCGGTCCCAGCGGCCGAAGGTGAGCGCCGAGGTGCGGATGCCCAGATGCACGTCGTCGGCGCGGTCGACCATCGCGTACTCGGTGTCGTAAGCCAGCGTCCAGCAGACGTTGGCAGCCAGCAGCAGCCAAGCCACTGCGGGGACGTCGCCCTGGATCGCCGCGAACGCCATCGGGATGCCAAAGCCGAAGGCCAGCCCCAGATAGGCTTGCGGAAGCGCGAGAAAACGCTTGGTGAACGGGTAGCTGGCGGCCAGCAGCACCGCCGGCACCGACCACAGCCAGACCCTTGGCGGCAGCGGCAGGATCAGCACGAAAGCCAATAGCGACAACCCCGCCGCCACCCACAGCGCCGCGCCGGGTGAGAGCTCGCCGCGGGCCAGCGGCCGGTCACGGGTGCGGGCGACATGGCCATCGAAGTCGCGGTCGGCCCAATCGTTGATGGCGCAGCCGGCCGAGCGCATCAGCACCGTGCCAAGCACGAAGATGACCGCCACATCGAGCGGCGGCCATCCACCCGCAGCCACCCACAAGCCCCACAGCGTCGGCCACAGTAGCAGCCAGATGCCGATTGGCTTGTCGAGGCGGGTGAGGCGAAGGTAGGGGCGCAGGCGCTTCATGCTGAAGCTGCTTGCCGCGGCGGCACCGTCGGTGCGAACACCTCGGTTACCAAAATACGGGCCGCGCCACGACAGAACAGCGAGCGCCGCGCCCACAGCGGAGCCCGTAGCAGATCACCGGCCGACTCGGCGAAACACGCCGCAGCCAGCCGTTGACGCGGATCGCGCCGGCTCAAGCGTCGCACCAGCAGATTGCCGCGCGCCACCCGCCGGTCAGCGAACAACGCCGCGCCCAGCGAACGGTTGCCAAGCCCGGCAAGGTCACGCCAGCGACTGCGCAGATCGCCGGGCAGAGCGACGCTGCGCGCCCACACCCAGGGCACGCCGTCGGCCACCAGCGCCACTTCGCGCACCCACACCCGGCCGCGCGGCGAGACGCCGAGCAGCGCCGACTCGTCGCGCAGCACCGGCGCCAACCCTTGCCAGCGGCACTCGACGCGCAACTGGCGGCAACGGCTGCGCAGCGCTGCGGTGAGCGAGTCGCGGTCGGTGAGCCACGGTGCGAGGCCGGCCGGTGCGTCGGGCGGGGTGGTGCGCCAGCCGGCGTGGGGGCGATTCAACATGCCGGGATTCTAGCCGCTGCGGCGGGCGCTCAACTCCGCCAGAACGCTTGCCGCTCGCCCAGCCAGCGATCGAGGTGCACCGAGACTGCCGGATTGTCGCCGGCGATCCACGCCTCGGCGAGCTGCGCCGCCTGTTCCAGCAACACGTGGTCGCGATCGGGGTCGGCAAAGCGCAGCAGCGGCTGGCCGCTCTGCGACTTGCCCAGCAGCTCGCCCGGTCCGCGCAACTCAAGGTCACGGCGGGCGATCTCGAAGCCATCGGTGCTGTTGCGAATGATCTCCAGCCGCTTGCGAGCGTTCTCGGACAGGCCCGGCTCGAACAGCAGCACGCAATAGCTCTGCCGCGGCCCGCGTCCGACCCGCCCGCGCAACTGGTGCAACTGCGCCAGGCCCAGGCGCTCGGAATGCTCGATCACCATCCAGGTGGCGTTGGGCACGTCCACGCCGACCTCGATGACGGTTGTCGCCACCAGCCAGTCGACCTCGTGGCGCTGAAACGCTGCCATCACGGTGGCCTTGTCGATAGCCGTCATGCGGCCATGCACCAGACCGAAACGCAGCTCGGGGTGGCGTTGACGCAGCTCCTCGAAGGCGTCGGTGGCGGCCTTGAGCTGCAAGACGTCCGACTCCTCGACCAGCGGACACACCCAGTACACCTGATGGCCGTCACCACAGGCCTGCGCCAGTTTGGCGATCACCTCGTCGCGGCGCGGATTGCCGATCACCCGCGTCTCGATCGGGCTGCGACCGGGCGGCAGCTCGTCAATCACCGACACATCCAGGTCGGCGTAGTAACTCATCGCCAGCGTCCGCGGGATCGGCGTCGCGCTCATCATCAGGCTGTGAACACCCTCGCCCTTGCCGGCCAAACTGAGCCGCTGCGCCACACCGAAACGGTGCTGCTCATCGACCACCACCACTGCCAGAGCCCGAAAATCGACACCCTTCTGGAACAGCGCGTGGGTGCCCACCACCACGTCGACCTCACCCGCCGCCACTGCCGCCGTTAGCCGCTCACGCTCGGCCTTCTTCTGCCCACCGGAGAGGCCGGCCACGCGCACGCCGAGCGGCTCCAGCCACTGCCGGAACTTGGCCAGATGCTGTTCGGCCAGCAACTCGGTGGGCGCCATCAGCGCGGCCTGACGGCCGTTCTCGACGGCGCGCAAACAAGCCAATGCAGCGACGATGGTCTTGCCGCTGCCCACATCGCCCTGCAGCAGGCGTTGCATCGGTTGCGGCCGGGCCAGGTCCGTTTCAATGGCCTGCCAGGCGCGCTGCTGCGCACCGGTAAGCGCGAACGGCAGGGCTCGGCGCAGCGCTGCCACCAAACGATCGGCCGCAGGCGGCGCCAATGACACGGCAACGCGCGACGCCCGCTGACGACGTGCCAGTCGCAAGCTCAGGCGTTGCGCCAACAGCTCGTCGAAGCGGACGCGCTGCCAGGCCGGGTCGTCGGCGGACGGCACCGTCTGCGGATAGTGCAAGCGCGCCAGCGCCTCGCGCAGGGGCGGCACGTGCAAGCGCCGGCGAGTCGGCTCGTCGAGCGTATCGGCCCAGTCGAGCTTTGCAAACGCAGCAGCCACAGCACGGCGCAGGGTCGGCTGCGCCACCCCGGCGACGGTCGGGTAGACGGCGGTGAGCCCAGCTCGCGTCGCCGCCCCCGGCTCGCTCACCCTCAACCGTGGATGAATCATCTCGCGGCCGAAGAGGCTGCCACGAACTTCGCCGTACACGCGCAGCCAGCTGCCGACCGGCAGGGCCTGCAACTGCGCGTTGGAAAAGTGGATGAGCCGGACGGTGAGTTCACCGCCCTGCTCATCGCGGACCTTGCCGATCCACTGGCGACGTGGCCGCAGCCTCACCTCGCCGTGGACCAGGCGGCCCTCGGTCAGCGCGTGGTCGCCTGGCGTCAGGTCGCCAATAGGCGTGACCCGCGACTCGTCCTCGTAGCGCAAGGGCAGGTGGAGCACACACTGCCACGGCGTGCCCAGCCCCAAACGAACAAGCCCGCTCTCGGCGGGCTTGCGCGACGGCTTGGCCAAACGACGGGTCACCCGGCGTGTAGCACCAGCACGGCGTCGACCTCCACCAGCGCGTTGCGCGGCAGACTGGCAACGCCTACTGCGGCGCGCGCCGGATACGGCTCCTGCACGTACTCGGCCATGATCTCGTTGACCTTGGCGAAGTGGCCAAGATCGGTGAGGAATACCGTGAGCCGAACCGCGTCACGCAGACTGCCGCCGGCCTCCTTGGCCACCGCCGCCAGATTGTTGAAGACGCGGTGGATCTGCGCGTCGATGCCCTCGACCATCAGCATCGTCTCGGGATCGAGGCCGATCTGGCCCGAGCAATACACGGTGTCGCCCACCTTGACCGCTTGCGAATAGGTGCCAATGGCCTTGGGGGCGTCAGGCGTCGAAATGATGGTCTTGCTCACGCGAGGTCCTTCACCAGGGCGTTGCGGAACTCGGTCGAGACCGGGTCCACGGTCACCGTGTAGTTGGGGTGGCTAATGCCCGCCGACAGCGCGACACCATACTTAAGCGCCTCGGCCATGTCCTGATCGAGCTCAAAGCGCATGAAATGCACGGCGCTGGTCTTCTCGGCGTTCTCCCGCTCGAGGTCTTCGTCGGCAATGGCCCACACCTTCTCGCGGCCTTCCACCTGCAGCCAGACGCGGTCTTCGATGCCCTTGAGCTTGCGCAGCTCGGTGGCGCGGATGTCCGGGTCCGGATACTCGATCATCATCGTCGCCTTGAAGTTGCGACCGTCCGGAATCAGCGGCGTGTAGGCCTCGAGTTCGTCACGGATGCCGTCTTCTTCAAAGATCTTTTCGATGCGCAGCATCTCCTGGACCTGGTAGCGGATGGTCATCTCGTCCTCGAACAGCACGGTGATGTGCTCACCCAGCGACAGACTGCGCAGGCGCTTGTGGGCGATGACTTCGGCGCGGAAGTCCTTGCGGACCTTGGCATAGTGCTCGAGAGTCCAGAGCGATTCACGGGTGAGTGTCATGTGAGTCTCCTGAAGGATTTAGCGTTGGCGCAGCGGTCACAGTCCGTAGGCGCGCGCCAGCAATGAAAGGGGATGCTGCACCTTGTCGTCGGTCGGGCCATTGGCCACGCCACCATCGATGCCCTGCGCGATGTGGTGGCCTGCCAGCTGGCAATCCGATGCGATCACATCGACCGCGCCGTTGGGGTGTTCGTTCATTTGGCGGAACATCGGCTTGCCGATCTTCAGCGACATCTCATGAAACTCCTTCTTCACGCCCCAAGTCCCGGCGTGACCCGAGCAGCGTTCCACCGTGTTGACCGATGTCTCCGGCACCTTCTGCAGCAGCTCGCGGGTTTTTTGCCCAACGTTTTGCACGCGCAGGTGACAGGCGACGTGGTAGCTGACGTTGCCCAGGCCCGACTTGAAATCGGTCTTGAGCAGTCCGTCCTTGTCGCGGGCGACGAAGTACTCGAAGGGGTCGAACATGGCCTTTTGCACAGCAGCGATGTCGGCGTCCTCAGGGAACATGAGCGGAATCTCTTGCTTGAACATCAGGGTGCAGGAGGGGATGGGGGTGACGATGGCGTAACCCTCTTTGGCCAGCTTGGCCAGGCCCGGGATGGTCTGACGGACCAGGCCCTCAACCGACTCCAGATCGCCGAGTTCGAGTTTGGGCATGCCGCAGCAGGCCTGCTTCTCGACCACCACGAAGGGGATCTCGTTGTGCTCAAGCACCTTGACCAGGTCGTGGCCAATGCCCGGTTCGTTCCAGTTCACATAGCAAGTGGTGTAAATGGCGACCTTGCCCGGCGTGCGCTGGCCGTCCTTGACGGCATGCTTGTGCGATTCGGCGTGGTGCGACTCGAAGGGCTGCGAGGTGTAGTCGGGCAACCAGGCGGTCTTGTGCACGCCGAGCAGCTTTTCGCCAAGGGCGCGGGCTGGCGCCATCTTGGCCAGCGCATTGACCGTCTGCGCCACCACCGGGATGGCAGCGATCTTGCCGTTGAGCGCGGTGTTGGAGAGGGTCTTGTCGCGGAACGCGGTCGGGATACCCTTTTTGAACTCGATCGCCTTGTGCTGCAGCATCAGGTGCGGGAAATCGAGATTCCAAGGATGCGGCGGCACATACGGGCACTTGGTCATGTAGCAGACGTCGCACAGGTAGCACTGGTCCACCACCTTGTGGAAATCGGTTTTGGCGACACCATCGACCTCGCCGGTCGGGCCTTCATCGATCAGATCGAACAACAACGGGAAGCTGTTGCACAGGCTCACGCAGCGGCGGCAGCCGTGGCAGATGTCGAACACGCGCTCGAGCTCGGCCTCGCAAGCGGCTTCGTCGTAATAGGCCGGGTTCTTCCAGTCGATGGGATAACGGGTCGGGGCTTCGAGCGAGCCTTCGCGGACGGTCATGGTCTGTCTCCAAATGTCATGGATGGGACTTTAATCGAGAGTAGCGCTGCGGTAATGCAACGGGGGTGCCGAACGACACCCCCGTTGTGGTCAAACGCCTAATCAGGCAGCCAAGCCTTCGAGGGCCTTGGCGAACTTGTTGGCGTGCGAGCGCTCAGCCTTGGCCAGCGTCTCGAACCAGTCGGCGATCTCGTCGAAACCTTCTTCGCGAGCGTCCTTGGCCATGCCCGGGTACATATCGGTGTACTCGTGGGTCTCGCCAGCGACGGCTGAGGCCAGGTTCTGCTCCGAGCTGCCGATCGGCATGCCGGTGGCCGGGTCACCCACCTGGGCCAGGTAGTCCAGGTGGCCGTGAGCGTGGCCGGTCTCGCCTTCAGCGGTCGAGCGGAACAGGGTCGCGACTTCCGGATGACCTTCGACGTCGGCCTTGTTTGCGAAGTACAGATAACGACGGTTGGCTTGGCTTTCGCCAGCGAAAGCGTCCTTCAGGTGCTGATGGGTCTTGGAACCGTTGAGTTGCGGCATCTTGATCTCCTAGTTGATGAATCCCGGCGATGCGGGCCTATAAAGCTAAATTGTCAAGCTGATAGATTTCTTTTAAGAAAGTTATCAACCAGCCGCCCCGAATATAGTCCATGTTGGTGACGGCTGCACTGCTTTGAGCTCAACAATCAGGAAAATCTGCAGTTGCGTCAGACTGATAAGAACATGCGGTATGTCAACTTCGCTTCACACAATCGCGCTATGCTGCATCGCACAACAGAACGCGGAGGCCAGCATGGTATCAACGAATTCTGTCAGCGAATTTCAAGTCGAAATCGATGCGGTCACGGTGGCGATTCACTTGCAGCCGGAGCAACGGGAAGCGGTGGCCGACGGCTGCCGCCGCGTCATTGAGGGTGGCGGGTTGATCGACGGACGACGCGCCGAAGGCAGTTGGTGGTATTTCAACGAGCCCGACCTCGGTCTGCTGCGGGTTGAAGTTGGCACCTTGGCGGAGGCTGCGACACCACGCTGGGAGGGCCGGATCTGGTTGGCACAACAGCCCAAGGCGATCTCAACGCTCCGTTAAAAAGCACAAGGCCCGCACGCGGCGGGCCTTGCTGGAACACTTGGTGGCGAATCAGGGACTCGAACCCCGGACCTGCGGATTATGATTCCGTCGCTCTAACCGACTGAGCTAATTCGCCATTGGGATGCGGAGTGTAGGCCTGCTACCCTGCAGAGGTCAACCCGGGGCCCAAGCGCCGCCCCCACAGAACCAGAGGACCCCACGCGTGAACAACATCCCGCCCGAACACCGCGACGACACTGCCACTGTGGTGGCCGGCGGCGGTCTGGTGGGCGCGACGACTGCGCTGGCCCTTTTGCAACGCGGCAGTCCGGTGCAGTGGTTGCGCCCGGCACTGTCCACGCCAGCCCTGCCGGACGGCTACGCCGCCCGCGTGTACGCGCTGTCGCCAGACAACCTGGCCTGGCTGGAGACATTGGGTGTCGGCACCCACCTGCAGCACGGTCGCATCGGCAGCGTTCAGGCGATGGAGATCCGCGGGCCGCAGGGCGGACTCTTGGAGCTGTCAGCACGACAGACTGGCGTGCCGCAGATGGCAGTGATTGTCGAGAGCGACAACCTGCAGTTGGCCGTGGACGCGGCCATTGCGGCGGCCGGCGGCGACGACCGGCTCGGTGCGGCCGTCAGCGCACAGATCACCGCCATCGACGCCGGGGACTCGGGCATGGCCGTGTCACTCGACGACGGCGTGCGCCTCAACACGCCGCTGCTGGTGGCCGCCGACGGCGCCAACTCGCCGCTGCGAGCGCTGGCTGGCATCGACACCGTCGGCGACAGCTACCACCACCGCGCGGTGGTGGCCAACTTCGAATGCGAACGGCCGCACCGCGGCATCGCCTGCCAATGGTTCAACCATGGCGAAGTGCTGGCTTGGCTACCGCTGCCCGACCGCCACATCAGCATGGTCTGGAGCGTGCCCGATTCCCGTGCCGAGACGCTGCTGGGGCTGGACGATGCCGCACTGGTCGCCATGGTCGGCGCGGCCGGAGACCACCGCTGGGGTGACTTGCGACTGGTGTCGCGGCCACACAGCTTTGCCCTGCGGCGACAGCGCGCACAGCGCCTGGTCGGACCGCGACTGGCACTGGTCGGCGACGCCGCCCACGTGGTGCACCCGCTGGCGGGCCAGGGGCTTAACCTTGGTCTGCGCGATGTGCGCGAATTGCTGGCCGCCACCCGCAGCGCGCGCGACCCGGGCGAGGCCCGCCTGCTGAACCGCTACCAAGCACTGCGTCAGCACGACGTGCGTGCCATCGAGTGCCTCACCGACGGCCTATTCCGCCTGTTCAAGTCGCCGCTGGCGGGCTATCTCGGCGGGCAGGGCCTGAGCCTGCTCAACCATGTCTCACCCATCAAGTCACAACTGGTGAAGCTGGCACTGCGCTAGCATCCATCGCCTGATCAGACCGCGGAATCTCATGCCCTATCGTTCACGCATCACCCGCACCGTTGCCGCCTTGCTCGGCGGAGCTGCTCTTGCCTTAGCCACCGTCGCCCTGATGCCGCTGACGGCCGAGGCCAACGAGCCGCTCAAGGCAACGCTGCAAAAGCGCTTTTCCGACATCAAGATCGAGCAGGTGAACAAGTCGCCGGTGGCCGGCCTGTGGGAGGTGTATGCCGACGGGCAGATCTTCTACACCGACGACAAGGGCGACTACCTGCTGCTCAACGCGATGCTGATCGATGGCAAGACGCGCACAAACCTCACCGACGAGCGCTTGATGAAGCTGCGCAGCATCGACATCGGCGCGCTGCCGCTCGACTTGGCAATCAAGGAGGTCAAAGGCAATGGCAAGCGCCGCTTGGTGGTGTTCTCCGACGCCGACTGTCCGTTCTGCAAGCGTCTGGAAAAATCGTTGACCGAGGTCACCGACGTCACCGTCTACACCTTCTTGTTCCCGATCGACAAATTGCACCCCGAGGCCAGTGAGCGCTCGCGCCGGGTCTGGTGCAGCGGCGACCGGCTCAAGGCTTGGAAAGACTGGATGCTGGAGAACCGTAACCCGACCGCCAGCGCCGACTGCGACAACCCGGTGGCGAAGTTGGCTGCGCTGGGCGAAAAATACCGGATCAACGGCACGCCCACGCTGGTGTTTGGCAGCGGCCGTACGGTGCCCGGCGCCATCGGCGCGCGCGACATCGACCGATATCTGAACGAAACCGCGCGTTAAAGCGCGGTTTGGACCTCGGGTTCGGCGACGACCCGCTGCAAGGCTCGCGCAACCTCGGCGGGCATTGCCTCGATTAGCCGCAACAGGGCAGCCGCCGCCCCGCTGGGCGCCCGCTTGCCCTGCTCCCAGTTGCGCACCGTGTTGACCGACACGCCGATCCATTGCGCAAACTCGATCTGCGTCATATCCAAGGCCCCGCGCAGACGGCGAGCGCGGATGGCTTCGGCACGGTGACGGGCCGGGTTGTCGGGACGGGTTCTTGGCATCAGGGGCCTCCCTGGCTAGGTCAAGGGTGGCGGGGGGGAGTAGCTCGCGGCATCAGCCACAGCCCCCGAGCGGGTCAGTACTAGCAGCGCTTGCAATTCCTCTCGGCTCATCCGCTCCACCCGCCTATGGATGAGCTTGCGCACGGCGCCCTCAGCGTCATCGGTCTCCTGCCGAACACCGCCACCGAAGTCCGCTAGACACAGCAACGCCATGCTCTGTTCGGGCGTTAGGCGCAGGAAGGCACACAGAACACCGAACGACTCTAGAGCCGGCAGAGAGAGCCCACGCATCCATCGACGCACGGTCTCGGCGCTGATCGGCACTCGACCGCCAGTGAATGCGCGAAGGTCTCGCGCAACAACGGCAGCCTTGGGCAATTCGCCGTCGTAGCGGGCGCGTAGCAGTAGACGGAGATCCGCCGCAAACCGCACGCTGTAAATCTGACCGACGCCCGCGTCCATAAGTACCGCCAACGAAATGTTCCCAAACGACAATTTGGACCGCGCCCACAGCGTCAGTCATTAGTCATTTGATTTATCCATGTCAGTATGGCAGTTGGAAAACCAAGCCCACTGGCATCGACAGATTTCGCACTTATGTGTGGTTTATTTCAAGAAAAAAGCTTGTTTTTATTGACTTTACGCAAACGAATGAGCGGCAAGCGGGAGGCCTGCGATCAGTTCGTCGAGCGTGGCCGCAACAGCCATAGCCGCCCGGCTTGCTGCATGCGGCCGGCCGTGTGCGCAGCCGCCTCGCCGCGCCCCCAGAACAGGTCGGCGCGCACGGTGCCGCGGATCGCACCACCGGTATCTTGGGCGGCCATCAGGCGCTGGATCGGCGCGGCGGTATCGGGGTCGGTGGTGGCCAGCCACACCGGACTGCCCAGCGGAATCGCGTTCACGTCCACGGCGATGCTGCGCCCGGCGGTCAGCGGCACGCCCAGCGAACCGATCGGGCCGTCGTCGCTGGCCGGCAGCTCGCGGAAGAACACGTAGCTGGGGTTGGTCGCCAGCACCGTATCGCGCTGATCGGGATGCGCCGCCAGCCAGTCTCGGATGCTCTGCATTGACACGCCGTCGCGCGCCAAAGCGCCGCGATCCACCAACACGCGACCGACCGGCTTGTACGGGTGTCCGTTCTGGTCGGCGTAGCCCAAGCGCAGCACCGAACCGTCTTCGAGCAGCAAGCGTCCGGAGCCTTGCACCTGCATAAAGAAGAGGTCCACCGGGTCAGCCGCCCAGGCCAGTACCGGCGCCACAAGCGGTTTGCCATTGGCGGTGCGGGCGTCGATCTCGGCCCGACTTGCGTACGGGACCACTTTGCGCCCATCCAGCCGCCCGCGCAGACGCTTGCCCTTGAGGTCGGGGTCGATGGCGGTGAGATCGATGGTCAAAAGGTCATCGGGGACGCCATGCACCGGCACGCTGCAGTCGGGTTTGCGTGACCGGCAAGCACGGATCACCGGCTCGTAATAACCGGTGACCAGCCCCTCGCTGGAGCCATTGGCATTGACCAACTCCACCGCCTCAAAGCGCGCCTCAAAAAATGCGCGGGCGGCGGTGTCGTCGCCAGCTGGCACGCCGCGCGCAGCCACACAGACATCGGACAGCGGCTGGTTGGGCTTGACACCCTTGCAACCGGCGATGAACACCACCAACGCCTCGGCGTGGCGATCAGCCGCCCAGCCCGGCAACTCGGCGAATGCAACCACACGCAACGCGGGAGCCGCGGTCGGAGCTGGCGGTTTTGGCGCAACACTTGGGCGCAAGGGCGCGCACGCCGCCACCACGATGAGCAGCGCAGCCAAGCACGCGCGCCAACGCGGTCGATGCGGCCGATGCGACGGCGACGCAGCAACAGTCAATGCAAGGTCCGCGGCAAGCTCAGCTGAAACGGGTCGATCGGCGCGTCAAACCGGGTGCCGTCGGCGGCGACCATCTGGTAACTGCCGTGCATGGTGCCCACCGGTGTGGCAATCGAAGCGCTGCTGGTGTACTCGAACTGCTGCCCCGGGGCCAGCCACGGCTGCTCGCCGATCACGCCTTGGCCGCGCACCTCTTGCACACGCTTGTGCGCATCGGTGATGACCCAGTGGCGAGACACCAGTTGCGCGGGCACCGAACCGCTGTTGCGGATGACCACGGTGTAGGCGAACACGTAACGGTCGCCGACGATGTCGGAATGTTCGGGGACGAACACCGCCTGCGCGGTGACCTCGATGCGGTGGATTGCGTCTTCGCTCATCCCTCGATTGCATCCGATTTCATGGGCGCATGCAAGGCTGCCTCGTTTACACTTGCCCGCTCTGCGATCGCTGCGCGCCGAAACACGCCGCCATGCCCGACTACATCCTCGCCCCCAGCATCCTCTCGGCCGACTTCGCCCGGCTCGGCGACGAGGTGCGCGACGTCATCGCCTCGGGCGCCGATTGGATCCACTTTGACGTGATGGACAACCATTACGTACCGAACCTGACCATCGGCCCATTGGTGTGCAGCGCCATTCGTCCGCATACGCAAGCCACCATCGACGTCCACCTGATGGTCAAGCCGGTGGATCGCATCGTCCCTGACTTCGCCAAAGCTGGGGCTAACCTGATCAGCTTCCACCCGGAGGCCTCCGACCACGTCGATCGCACCCTGTCGCTGATCCACGACCATGGCTGCCAGGCGGGCTTGGTGCTCAACCCCGCCAGCTCCATCCACCACCTCGACCACGTGCTCGACAAGCTCGACCTGGTGCTGCTGATGTCGGTCAACCCGGGCTTCGGCGGACAGTCGTTCATCCCATCGACGCTGGCCAAGCTGCACGCGGTGCGGGCCATGCTGGACGAATACAAAGCCCGCAGCGGCCGCACGATCCGATTGCAAGTGGACGGCGGCATCAAGGTCGATAACATCGCCGACGTGGCGCGTGCCGGGGCCGACACGTTTGTCGCCGGATCGGCCGTGTTCGGCGCTCGCCAGCCCGGCGACCCGCACCACTACGACAGTGTCATCCAGGCGCTGCGCGAACAACTGAGCGGGGTCTACCCGGTGGGTCTGCACTAGATGCGCTTGGCTGTACGCGCACTGCTGATCGACCTCGACGGCACGCTGTTGGAGTCGGGTCCCGACCTCGCCCGCGCGATGAACCGTACGCTGGTCGAGCAGGGCCTGACTGAGCTACACCTGCCGCAGGTGATCAGCTTTATCGGTCGCGGACTGGGGCACCTCTTGAGCGAATCCCTGCGCGTCGCGTTGCAGCGCGAGCCGTCGCAAGCCGAGATCGACGCCCTGCTGCCGCGCTTCGAGGCGCATTACGCCGACCTGCTGGCCTTCGACTCGCCGCCCTACCCGGGTGTGGTCGAGGGGCTCGGCACGCTGCGCGAAGCGGGCTTTGCACTGGCCTGCGTCACCAACAAGACCGAGCGCTTCACCCTGCCGCTGCTCGACAAGACCGGCCTCGCGCGGTTCTTCGAGCTGGTGGTGAGTGGTGATACCTGCGCCCGTAAAAAGCCGCATCCCGACATGTTGCTGCACGCCTGCGAGCACTTTGGCGTGGCGCCAGCCGAGGCGCTGATGGTCGGCGACTCCAGCAACGACGTGGAGGCCGCACGCGCCGCCGGCTGCCCGGTGTGGTGCCTGCCCTACGGCTACAACGAAGGTGGCCCCGGCGTACCTCTGGCAGCCGACCG
>RFMI01000110.1 GCA_009927815.1 Betaproteobacteria bacterium
CTTGACCTGAAACCAATGAAAGCCGGGTTTAGTCGGTTAACATCTCCGAAAGTGCTCCGATTTAGTCTTTAAAACCAATACTTTATAGTGCTATATGCTGGTTTCAATCGACATATGTGCTGACTGCCGAGAATCCGATGGGCAATTCGATCGAATCACACCCCAAGCGCGAAAGGCTCAAACCCCGCCGGGCTCCTTATTGGGTTCGCATTTTGCCCAAGCGCTTTCTCGGTTACCGCAAGTCGACGATCGGCGGGGGTACATGGATCGCCAAATACGAGCAGCACGGCTCTACCCCGAGGCGAGAAAAGGTGCTTGGTCACGAATCCGAAATCGACTCGTTCGAAGAGGCCGATTTGCGGGCTCGAGCGTGGTTTGGGGAACTGGACGCAAAAAGTCCGGACTCGCATCAGGCAACGGTTGCTGATGCTTGCCAGGCCTACGTGGATGCGATGTACCGACAGGCGCGCTTCAAGACGGGCGATGACGCCGCTAGGATGTTTGCCCGCTACGTGAAGGCAACTGAGTTTGGCCAGACCCAGCTCTCTGAACTTAGCGCCCCGATTACGCAGGCGTGGTTCGACAATCTGATGACCAGCGCACCGGCCGATCCAGAGCGGCGACGCGCTGCGCGTGCAACTGCCAATCGCAAGCTGGCCTCGGTCCGCGCTGCGCTTAATCACGCGTACCGGGCACTCAGCTGGGTGAGCAGTGACCGGGGTTGGACGCCGGTTCGCCCCCATGGCTCGCTGGTGAAACGCGACAACCCTGTCAAACAGCGTGATGCCGCTTTCCTGGCGAAACCGGAGCGACAGCGACTGCTGGCCTGCCTCAAGCCCGACCTCGCGGATTTCTGCCGAGCGCTCTTACTTTCCGGAGCACGCCCGGGCGAAATCGCAAAGCTGAGAGTTGGCGACTACAACGCGGCTACTGGCGAACTCCACGTCCCGTTCGACACCAAAGTGGGCGGTCGTACCATCATCGTCTCAAGTCAGATGCGCGAACTGGTGGAGCGCTGCGCTTGCGCGAGGAGCGTTTCGGCGCCTCTTTTCGCAAGAGCCGACGGTCGTGTATGGACCAACGACGCTTGGAAACGACCGTTCAAGCGTGCCGTTAGAAAAGCCGAACTCGATCCGCGCGTCGTGCCCTACTGCCTCAGGCATACGGCCATCACTGAGTTCATCCTTGCCGGAATCGATTCGGCGATCGTAGCGGCATGGGCAGGAACCAGCGTTCGGATGATCGAGCAGACTTACGGGCATTTCCGCAGCGAGACCATCTCTCGACTGGTGGATCGCGTATCCCTGCTGTAAAACCACCGAACAGCCTCCGATTCGCGCAAGCGCGCTGTCAATTTATAATCCCTGTCGACGGGCCGATAGCTCAGCTGGGAGAGCGCCGCGTTCGCAATGCGGAGGTCGGGAGTTCGATCCTCCTTCGGTCCACCACCCTCACTCTTCGGAACTGCCATCAAGCCTCTTGCCCCAAAGCCCAGCCTCAAAGAGCTCTGGAGTTTTTATGGCGCCGATCACGGCTTCGTGCGGGCGGTGTACACCAATCTGCACCCCATCGATGGACGGATGTTCCGCTCCAGCCAGCCGCTACCCTGGCAACTCCGGGCGTGGAAGCAGCGTTATGGCCTGAAAACCATCATCAACCTGCGGGGTGAGCGCAGTCCCGGGATGGGCATTGAATCGAGGGCCTGCGCCCGGCTCGGACTCACGCTCCACAGCCCGCGGCTGTATTCGCGCAGCCCGCCTGTCGCCGCCGATCTGAGTGCGCTCAAGCAATTGTTCGACACCATCGAATACCCAGCATTGCTCCATTGCAAGTCGGGAGCTGATCGAGCCGGCATGGGCGCAGTGCTCTATCGGGTGTTGCACCTCGGCCACAGCGTCGAAGATGCCAGCCGTGAATTGCATTGGCGCTTTGGTCACATGCGTGGCTCGCACTCCGGCGTGCTCGATTTTTTTCTTGCGCAGTATGTGGCCGACACTCGCAACGAGCCGATGGGCCTTATCGAGTGGGCCGAGACCCGCTACGACCCCGATCAACTTAAGCAGCGCTTTCGGGCCGGCGGCTGGGAGTCCCTGCTCGCCGATCGGGTTCTCAAACGCGAGTGATCGCGGGGATTCCTCGCGTCAGGGTTGGCCCAGCGTCTTGATGTCGAGCACGAAGCGATACTTGACATCGCTGCGCAGCATCCGCTCGTAAGCGGCGTTGACCTGATCCACTGGAATCAGCTCAATGTCAGCAGTGATGCCGTGTTCCGCGCAAAAATCGAGCATCTCCTGCGTCTCGCGAATGCCGCCAATCAGTGAACCCGCCAGATGCCGGCGCTTGAACACCAGATTGGCGACCGACGGGGAGGGATGGGGGCTGTCCGGCACGCCCACCAAGCACTGCGTACCGTCGCGCTTGAGCAGCGCCATGTAGGCGTCCAGATCGTGGGGTGCCGCAACTGTGTTCAGGATGAAGTCAAGGCTGGCGGCGTGGCGCGCCATCTGCTCGGCGTCCTTGGAGATCACCACCTCGTCAGCGCCCAGACGCTTGGCATCCGCGGCTTTGCCCGGCGACGTCGTAAACAGCACGGTATAGGCGCCCATGGCGTGCGCAAGCTTGACCCCATGTGGCCCAGACCGCCTAGACCGACAATGCCGACCTTACTGCCGGGCCCCACCTGCCAGTGGCGCAGCGGCGAATACGTGGTGATGCCGGCGCACAGCAAGGGCGCTGCGCCGGCCGGATCGAGCCGGTCTGATATGTGCAGCACAAAGGCCTGATCGACGACGATGTTGTCGGAGTAGCCGCCATAGGTGATGCCACCGGTGTGGCTGTCCGGGCTGTTGTAGGTGAACACGGCTTGGTTGCAAAACTGCTCTTCGCCATCGGCGCAGTCGTGGCAGTGGCGGCACGAGTCGACCATGCAGCCGACACCGGCCATGTCACCCACCTTGAACCGCGTCACGTTCGTGCCGACATGGGTCACGCGACCGACAATCTCGTGGCCCGGCACCATCGGATAGCTGGAACCACCCCATTCGTTGCGGGCCTGGTGCAGGTCGCTGTGGCAAACGCCGCAATAAAGGATGTCGATGCGCACGTCGTCGGCGCCGACAGTGCGACGTTGAAAGGTGAACGGCGCAAGCGGCGAGCGTGGGTCGGTGGCGGCGTAGGCGCGGGTGGTGCTCATGCGGGCTCCTTAGAGTGGGCTATCGGGGATATGTTAGACCGAGCCGCGGTCGGTCCCGAGAGCGCTAGGTGACGGCTCTGCCAATCGCCCGCCGCTGACCCGGTGATGACCGCCCAGGTCGAGTGCCGTCACCAGCGACCCGAACCCCGCCGCCGCTAGCAGCACTGCTACCGCAGCGCCCTGGTCCCAGCCATGCTCCAGCAGCAGCCAGCCACCCGGACGCAGGTGATCTGGGGCGCTGGCGACGAGCGTGCGTAGGGCGTCGAGCCCATCGCCGCCAGGTGACAGTGCCGCCGCTGGTTCGAAGCGCAAGTCGCCCTCGGCCAAGTGAGCGTCATCGCCAGCAATGTAAGGCGGGTTGCTGACAATCAGGTCGAAGCGGTCGCCTACAGCCTGGTACCAGTCGGACTGCACAAACCGCACGTTCGCAGCGGTCAAGGCCCGCGCATTGTCGGCGGCCACTGCCAGTGCTGCGGCGCTGGCGTCGGTCGCAAGCACCCGCACCAGTGGCCGCGCTAGTGCGATGGCGATGGCGATGCAAGCGCTGCCCGTTCCGAGGTCGAGCACGTCGAGCGGGACATCCTGCGGGATTCGCGTCAGCGCAGCGTCAACCAGCGTTTCGGTGTCGGGCCGCGGAATCAGCACGTCGCGCGTCACCGCGAAGCGATGGCCGTAGAACTCGCGCCAGCCGAGAATGTAGGCGACCGGCTCACCGGACGCACGTCGCGCCAGCCAATCGGCCAACCGATGTCGCTGGGCCGGGTCGATGGGCGTTTCCGGGTGCGAGATCCAGCGGCCTTCGCCACAGCCGCAGGCCTCGCGTACCAGCACCCGCGCATCGAGCGCGTCGACCCGCTGTCGGGCCGCTTGCCAGGCCTCGCCCAGCGTGGCCGGGCCGGTCATGTCAGGCTTCGCCAGCCAGTGCGGCCAGCAACTCGGCTTGGTGCTCGGCCCGCAGCGCGCCGACCAGCTCGCCGAGGTCGCCGTCCATGATGGCGTCGATCTTGTATAGCGTCAGGTTGATGCGGTGATCGGTGATGCGGCCCTGCGGAAAGTTGTAGGTTCGGATGCGCTCGGAGCGATCGCCGCTGCCAACCAAGCTCTTGCGCTCGCTGGCGATGGCCGCCTGCTGTGCACTCTCCTGGGCCGCCTTGATGCGCGCCGCCAACACTGCCAAGGCTTGCGCTTTGTTGCGATGCTGCGAGCGGTCGTCCTGGCACTCCACCACAATGCCGGTGGGCAGGTGCGTCACCCGCACCGCGGAGTCGGTCTTGTTGATGTGCTGGCCGCCGGCACCGCTGGCGCGAAAGGTGTCGATGCGCAGGTCGGCCGGGTTGATGCTGACCTCGGCCAGCTCGTCGGCCTCGGGCATCACCGCCACTGTGCATGCCGACGTGTGGATGCGTCCTTGCGACTCGGTGGCTGGCACCCGTTGCACGCGATGGCCGCCGCTCTCAAACTTGAGCATCGAGTAGGCGCCGTCACCCAGCACCCGCGCGATGATCTCCTTGTAGCCGCCAAGGTCGGATTCGTTGCTCGAGACCACCTCCACTCGCCAACCTTGCCGCTCGGCGTAGCGCGAATACATGCGGAACAAATCGCCCGCGAAGAGCGCCGACTCGTCGCCGCCGGTACCCGCGCGGATCTCGAGGAACAGATTGCGGTCGTCGTTGGGATCGCGCGGCAGCAGCCCGGTCTGCAGCTCGGCCTCGAGCGCCTCGCGGCGAGCCTCGCAAGCTGTGATCTCGTCGCGGGCGAGGTCAGCCAGATCCGGATCGCCAGCCATGTCGAGCGCCGCACGCAAGTCGGACTCGTTCTTTTGCCAGGCGTGATACAGCGCCACACGTCGCCAATATCGGCGTGTTCGCGGGTGAGTTTGCGGTACTGGTCGAGGTCGCTGGCGGCGTTTTCGCTCGCCAGCAGGCGGTTGATTTCGTCGAGCCGTTCTTCCAGTCGCGCCAGCCGTTCGAGCAGCGCGGGCTTCATGCCACTGTCAGCCTCACCCGTGTTGGCCCGGGTACAGACGCGCCAGCCATTTCATCAGTTCGCCGCGTTCGTTGTCGGCGGTGCTGCTCAGGGCCTTGGTGGGGCCGTGCATCAGCTTGTTGGTGAGCGATTGCGACAGGGCCTCGATGACCGCAGCCGGATCGTCACCACGTGCGAGTTGCCGCACCGCTGCCTCCACGGCCACTTGACGCGTGCGCTCAGCGTTGTCGCGCAGCGACTTGACCACCGGCACCGCCTCGCGGGCAGCCAGCCAGTGCATAAAGTCCGCCACCTTGACATCGATGATCGACTCGGCGTCGATCACCGCCTCGCGCCGACTCTCGACATTTTCGCGGACGATGTGGGCCAAGTCATCGACCGCGTAAAGATACACGTCATCGAGTTGGCCAACTTCCGGCTCGACGTCCCGCGGCACGGCCAGATCGACAATGAACACCGGCTTGCGCCGTCGGGCTTTGATCGCACGTTCGATCAGGCCTTTGCCGATGATGGGCAGCGGGCTCGCGGTGCTGGTGACGATGATGTCGTGCTGCGCCAGCACCTGGGGTAGGTCGTTGAGGCTGATGGCCGCACCGCCGAAGCGCTGGCCAAACCTTCTGCGCGCTCGACGGTGCGGTTGGCCACCGTGATGCCGGCAGGCTTTTGCGCCGCGAAGTGGGTGGCGCAGAGCTCGATCATCTCGCCCGCACCGATAAACAGCACCCGCTCACGCTGGAGGTCGGGGAAGATCCGCTCGGCCAGTCGCACCGCGGCGGCCGCCATCGACACCGAGCGGCTGCCGATCTCGGTCTGCGCGCGAACGTCTTTGGCCACCGCGAACGAATTCTGGAACAGCTTGTGCAGCATCCAACCGAGCGTGCCAGCGGTTTCGGCGGATTTCGCCGCCTGTTTCATCTGACCAAGGATCTGCGTTTCGCCCAGCACCATCGAGTCGAGGCCAGCAGCGACCCGGAAGGCATGGCGGACGGCGGCTTCGCCAGGCAGCTGGTACAGGTGATCGGCCACCGTGCTGGCAGGCAGCCGGTGAAAGTCGGCGAGCCAGTCGATTGCCGCATCCGGACGCTCGGTGTGGCAATAGACCTCGGTGCGGTTGCAGGTGGACAGGATCGCAGCTTCCGACACCGGACGCTTCTCGACCAGATTGCGCAGCGCGTCGTTGACGCGCTCGGCCGGAAACGCCACCCGCTCGCGAACATCCAGCGGGGCGCTCTCGTGGTTGAGGCCAAAGGCGAACAGCGACATGGGCAGTGCTGCGGTCATGAGTCTGTCCCCATTCTAGTCGTCCTGCCCGCTGGCAACGTGTTCTGCGGCATCCGGCCGAGTCTCCCTGAACTGCAGCGCGTGAAGGTGGGCGTATGCGCCACCTTGGGCGAGCAGGGTGTCATGTGTACCAGACTCTACAACGTGTCCATTATCCATGACAACAATCCGGTTGGCACGTTCTACGGTGGATAGACGGTGAGCGATCACCAGCGTGGTGCGGCCCTGCATCAAACGTTCGAGTGCGGCCTGCACCTGTTGTTCCGATTCGCTGTCGAGCGCCGAAGTGGCCTCATCGAGAATCAGAATCGGGGCGTCCTTGAGAATCGCCCGCGCGATAGCCAGCCGTTGTCGCTGTCCACCCGACAGGCGAACGCCGTTTTCGCCGATCAGCGTGTCAAAGCCCTGCGGCATTTGCCGGATGAAGCCGGCGGCGAAGGCGGCTTCGGCGGCGGCTTCGATCTCGGCGCGACTGGCCTCGCGACGCTCGCCATAAGCGATGTTGGCCGCGACCGTATCGTTGAACAACACGACGTCCTGGCTGACCAAGGCGATCTGCCGGCGCAAGTCGGACAAAGGCCATTCGGCGATGTCGACGCCATCAATGCGGATCGAGCCCGCATCAGGCCGGTAGAAGCGCGGCAGCAGGTTGGCTAAGGTAGTTTTGCCGCTGCCGCTGGCCCCGACCAGCGCCACCATCTCGCCGGGCGCGAGCGTCAGGTCGATCGCGTCGAGGGTCTGGCGCCCCCCGGCGTCGTAAGCAAAATTGACGCCCTCCAACTGCAGATGACCCTGCACCCGTGCCAGTGAAGTGCGCCCAGGGTCGGACTCGGCCGGCTGGTCCAGCAGCTCGAACACGCTTTCGGCGGCGGCAATGCCGCGCTGCAACTGTTCGGTGATGCCGGTGAGGCGCCGCAAGGGCTGCATCAGCATCAGCATGGCGATCATGAACGAGACGAAACTGCCCACCGACAGGCTGCCGTCGCGCGCCTGGCCAGTGGCGATCCAGACCACCATGGCGACGGCGCTGGCGGTCACCAGTTCGATGATCGGCAGACCCGCAGCCGAGGTCGCGGCCTGGCGCATAAGGAAGCTGCGCAGCTCGGCGGCGGTTTCGCGGAACCGCGCCGCTTCGTAGGCCTGGCCGCCATAAACCTTAACGACGCGATGGCCGCTGATCGCCTCGTCGAGCACGTGAGTCATGTCGCCCATGGCCCGTTGTGCGCCCCGACTGGCGCCGCGCAATCGGCGCGCGATCTTGCGCACCAAGAGTGCCACCAGCGGCGCGACCACCAGCACCACCAGCGTCAGTTGCCAGTTGATCCATAGCAGCCAGGCCAGCAAAGCCGAGGACGGTAAGCGATTCCTTAACGCGGTGGTGAGCGTATTGGTGGCGGCGGTCATCACCTGAGCCGCGTCGAAACTGACTCGCGACAACAAGTTGCCGGTGGCGGCGTTGTCGAAATAGGGTGTGGGCAGGGTCAGCAGCCGATCGAACATCTTGATGCGCAGGTCCATCACGACACGGGTGCCGACCCATGCGAACGCGTAGTCGCTGATGTAACCGGCGACGCCGCGCACCAAAAACAGACCGATGATCATGGCCGGCAGCCAGGTCATCAGGAACGGGTCTTTGTTAACAAAGGTGCCGTCCAGTAGGGGCTGCATCAGGGCTGGCAGGGCTGGCTCGGTGGCGGCGACCACGCCCAGGCCCAGCAGGCCGCCGACGAAGCGGCCGCGATAAGGGCGCACGTATTGCAGCAGTCGAAGGTAGAGCGAGCGGCCCGAGGGGCGGGTCATGGTGCGGCCAGCAGTGGCGATGGCGGATTATACGGCGGGCTCAGGCCCGGCCTTGCAGCTTGCGATACAGCGTTGCCCGGCCGATGCCCAATTGCCGGGCTGCCGCAGCCATATTGCCACCACAGTCGGCAATCGCGCGGTCGATGGCTGCGCGCTCAAGGTGGCGCAAGGAGGCGGGTGCGCTGTCTTGCTTAGGGGCTGCAGGCACCTCGATCACCGGGGCGCAGGGTTGGGCGATCGCCCTTAGATCTGGGGGCAGATGTTCGAGCTCGATGGACTGTCCAGGTGTCGCAAGAGCAATTGCCGTACGCAAGGTGTTGGACAACTGACGCAGGTTGCCGGGCCATCCGTAGCTGCGAATCGCCGACTGCGCTTCGCAGGACAGGCTCAGTCGGCCGCCTCCGAGCTCGCGCAGCATGCCTTCGGCAATCGCAAGGCTGTCGCTGCGTTGGCGCAGGGGTGGCAGCGCAACCGTAAGGCCGGCCAGCCGGTAGTACAAGTCTTGTCGGAACCCGCCTTCGCTGATTAGCCGATCCAGCGGCCGGTGAGTCGCGCAGACCAACTGAAAGTCGACATTCACCGGCTCACCGCCGCCGAGCGGCACCACCACCCGGTCTTGCAGCACGCGCAACAGGCGTGCCTGCAGGGCAAGCGGCATGTCGCCGATTTCGTCGAGGAACAAGGTGCCACCGTTGGCCGCACGCAGGTGGCCGGTGCAGCCCTCACGTCGTGCGCCAGTAAAGGCGCCATTCTCGTAACCGAACAATTCGGATTCAATCAGCGACTCAGGGATGGCCGAGCAGTTGACCGCAACAAAGGGGCCACCGCGACGGCTGCTTTCCTCGTGAATGGCGCGCGCCAGCCATTCTTTGCCGGTGCCAGTCTCGCCCTGGATCAGAATCGGCAGATCGTGGTCGATGACCTTGCGCACGGTCGCCACGACCCGGCTGACGCCTTCGTCGCCGGCGTGCAGATCGGCGAGGCAGCGCTGCGCCACCTTGACCGCAGACTCCCGCGCCGGGCGCTGGGCCTGACGCAGCTGTCGACTACCGTTACTGCCGCTGCGGTTGGGGGCGGCGATCATCGCGACCACACGCACGCCGTGGTGAGTCAGCAGGTCGACGGTGCGGGCGGGGTGCGCCAGTGCCTGCATGAAGCGGCGATCGAAGATGTCCTCGAACGCCATGCCGATGAGTCGTTGCAGCGGCAGACCCAGTTGGAACTCGGCGCTGCGATTGGCGGAGAGCACCCGACCTTGCGGGTCGAGCAGCGCCAAGCCCTCGCAGAGGGTGCCAATGAACTCAGCGCGGGTATGGAACCGCATCTCGATGGCACCGGGGTAGGCCTCGAAGCTGAGGTGATTCTCGATGGTCTGGGCGGTCATTTTGACCAGCGCCAGGGTGTGGCTCTGATGACCGCGGTAATCACCCGACACGTCCAGCGCCCCGATGGTCTCGCCCTGCGGAGCCCGAATCGGCGTTGCCGAGCATGTCAGGAACGCGTTGGCGCGGAAGTAGTGTTCACTGCCGCACACTTCCAGCGCCCGATTCTCGATGAGCGCGGTACCGATGGCGTTGGTGCCTTTGCTGCGCTCGTCCCAGCTGACACCGGGTTGCAGGGCCACCCGCTGCGCCTTTTCGATGAAGTCGTCGTCGCCGAGCGAGTGCAGGATCAGGCCGCTGGCGTCGGTGAGGACCACCAGACAGCGGGTATTGCGGATCTGCTCGTACAGCGACGCCATGGGCGGCAAGGCCTGCTCGGTGAGCTGCAGATTGCGCTCGCGCATGTCTTGCAGCTCGCGTGCGCCCAGCCCTTCGATGCGCTGGCGTTCGGCGGAGTCGAGGCCGAGCTCAACACAGCGCTCCCACGACGAGGCGACGGCCTCGGGAAGGCTGGCGGCACGCACCTCACCGCGCGATTCGAGATCGTCACGCACGAGGTCTGCCGAACGGAGTGCAGTCGCGGCACGTTTGCTGGCCAAACCGTTCCCCCTCACCAGGGATTAGCGGACGACGCGTCATAGCGCGTCGCTCAATGTTGTATCTGAGATTGAGTATAAGTGCGTTTCGCGGACACGGATAGGCAACGCTGCTCGGCCGTTGGTCTTGTCCCCGACCCGGGTATCGCCTACGCTCACCCGATGAACCCTACTCTGTCCGCAGTCATTTCGCTCCTGCTGGCCCTGCTCAGCCCGGCCTGTGCCGCTGCCCCAACCGACCCCTTGGGTGATCGTGGTCGCTGGCCCGACATGCAGCGGCAGTTCTACGCCGACGGCCCGATTAGCTTCGACGCCCGCGTACGGGTCGAGGTGCCAGCCAACGCCGAAGATGCGATGAACGTCCCCGTAGCGGTGGACGCCCGCGCAGTCGCCAGCGAGGGGATCGAGCGCATCGTCGTGGTCGCCGACTACAACCCGATCCTCAAAGTACTCGAATTCGAGCCTGTCACTGTCGCGCCTTACCTTGCATTTCGCATCAAGGTGCAGCAGAGCACGCCGATCCGCGCCGGAGTCAAGCTCAAGGATGGCCGCTGGCTGATCGGATCGGCAGTGGTGGCGTCGCAGGGCGGCGGTTGCACCGCGCCCAGCAACGGGCGCGGCACGCCCGGTTGGGAGCGCACGCTCAACACGGTGAGTGCGCGCCAGTTCTCGTCGGCAGTCGGTGATCGTCTGCGCTTCTCAATCCTGCATCCGATGGACACGGGACTCGCCAATGGGATCCCAGCGTTCTTCATCGACGAACTCAACCTGCGGGATGCCGGCGGGAACACCGTTGCGCGCATCAGGCCCGCCGAGCCGGTCAGCGAGAACCCCGTGTTCACCCTCGATCTGGCCGGTGCGCTGACGGTGGTGCAAATCGACGGCCGCGACAACAACGGCAACAAGGTACTGGGGACTTTGCGTTGAAGCGCCTTAGCCTGGCGCTGGCAGCGCTTGGAGCGCTGGCGATGCCCGCATTCGGCGCGGGCCTGGAGGTGCAGGCTGTGGCCGCCGACACGTGGGCGCTGGTTGGCCACACCGAGGACCTCACGCCCAGCAATGGCGGCAATATTGCCAATGCCGGCTTCGTGGCTACCGGTGCGGGTGTTGTGGTGATCGACACCAGCGCATCCAAAGCCTTGGGCGAAGCGTGGCTGGCGGCCATCCGCGACCGCAGCACCGAACCCGTGGTGCGCGTCTACAACACCCACCTGCACCCTGACCACATTCTGGGCAACATGGCTTTCCCGCGGGAGGCGCTGGCCACCTTACCCGCCACCCGCCAATCGATCCGCGAGTTGGGCGAGGCGTTCAACGACAACCTCTATCGCATGGTCGGTGGCGGCATGAAGGGTACCGAGGCGGTGGTGCCCGATGGCGTGGCTGAAGCCGGCACCACGCTGCTGGGGCATCACCGGATTCGCGTGATGGCATTGCGTGGCCACAGTGCGGCCGATCTGGTGGTGTTCGACGAGACCACCGGCGTGCTGTTCACCGGCGACCTGGTGTTTTTCGACCGTGCGCCCACCACGCCGCATGCCAACCTCGCGGAATGGCGGCGTAGCCTCGACCTCCTGGCGGCGCTGCCCTTCAAACGCATGGTTCCGGGGCATGGCCCGGTGCTCGACGACGCGCGGGGCATCGCCATGACCCGCCGCTGGCTCGACTGGATCGAGCAGACCTTTGTTGACGCTGCGCGCCAGGGGCTCGACATGAACGATGTGTTGGCCCTGCCACTGCCGCCCGAATGGGCGTCGCTGCCGCTGGCCGCGAGCGAGTACCGGCGTTCGGTGGCGCACCTGTATCCGGCCATCGAGCGGCGTGTCCTGTCTGCAGGTGTCTCGCCCTGAGCGTCTCAGCCTGAGACACATCGTCAGAATCGAGACAGTGTCGCGACGTCACGCTGTGGCTTGCCGGCGCTGAACGGGAATCCTTGAACGATCGGCAAATCCCGTATTCACGGCGATAAGGGCGGGATTCATTTGGACAATGTGCAGATGGGTGGCCTTGTTTGACAGCTTGGCACGCCTCTTGCTGACTGTGTCTCCGCGGTGACGCCAGAGGTGGCGCCGCCCACCCACTCCAGGAGGAAAACAATGCAACGCAAGACGCTTTCGATGCTGGTCGCCGCCGCCTTTGCTGGCGCGTCGCTGGCCGCAGTCGCCGGTCCCGTGACCGACGAGATGATCCTGAACGACGCCAAGTCGACCGGCGATGTGCTGTCGTTCGGCATGGGCACCCAAGGGCAACGGTATTCGACCCTGAACAAGATCAACACCACCAACATCAAGAAGCTGGTTCCGGCATGGGCCTTCCAGTTCGGCGGTGAAAAGCAGCGCGGCCAAGAGTCGCAGCCGCTGGTTCATGACGGCAAAATCTTCGTCACCGCCTCGTACAGCCGCATGTACGCCGTTGACGCCCTGACCGGCAAGGAACTCTGGCAATACGACCACCGTCTGCCGGAAGGCATCATGCCGTGCTGTGACGTGGTCAACCGTGGCGCCGCCCTGTACGACAACCTGGTCATCTTTGGCACCCTGGATGCGCAACTGGTGGCCCTCGACCAGAACACCGGCAAGGTGGTCTGGAAAGAGAAGCTCGACGAGTTCTCGGCCGGCTATTCGTACACCGCCGCTCCGCTGGTCGTGAAGGGCCTGGTCGTTACCGGCGTGTCGGGTGGCGAATTCGGCATCGTCGGTCGTGTTGACGCACGTGACGCCAAGACCGGCAAGCTGGTCTGGACCCGTCCGGTGGTCGAAGGCCACATGGGCTACCTGAACGGCCAAGAGAACGGCATCACCGGCGAGACCAACGCCTCGTGGCCGGGCGACACCTGGAAGACCGGCGGCTCGTCGACCTGGCTCGGCGGCACCTACGATCCCAAGACCAACCTGATCTACATGGGCACCGGCAACCCGGCCCCGTGGAACAGCCACACCCGTCCGGGCGACAACCTGTACTCGTGCTCGACCGTTGCAATCAACCCGGACACCGGCAAGATCGTGTGGCACTACCAGAACACCCCGAACGACGGTTGGGACTTCGACGGCGTTAACGAATTCGTCACCTTCGATTTCAAGGGCAAGGATGGCAAGACCGTGCGCGCCGGCGGCAAGGCCGACCGCAACGGCTTCTTCTTCGTCAACGACGCCACCACCGGCAAGCTGCTGAACGCTTTCCCCTTCGTCACCAAGCACACCTGGGCCGACAAGATCGACCTCGAGACGGGCCGTCCGGTTTACAACGACGACAACCGTCCGGGCAATCCGGGTGCCGACAAGCAAGGCAAGACCGTGTTCAGCGCCCCGTCCTTCCTCGGCGGCAAGAACCAGCAGCAGATCGCCTACAACCCGGACACCGGCCTGTTCTACGTGCCGGCCAACGAGTGGGGCATGGACATCTGGAACGAGCCGATCTCGTACAAGAAGGGTGCTGCGTTCCTGGGTGCCGGCTTCAACATCAAGCCGATCTATGACGACTACATCGGTTCATTGCGCGCCTTCGATCCGAAGACCGGCAAGCTGGCCTGGGAAGTCAAGAACAACGCTCCGCTGTGGGGCGGCGCCATGACCACCAAGGGCGGTCTGGTGTTCTACGGTACCCCGGAAGGTCAACTGAAGGCTCTGGACGCCAAGAGCGGCAAGGAGCTGTGGGCATTCCAAACCGGTTCGGGCGTGGTTGCGCCCCCGGTGACTTGGGAACAAGGCGGCGAGCAGTACATCGCCGTCGTATCGGGCTGGGGCGGCGCGGTTCCCCTGTGGGGCGGCGACGTGGCCAAGCGGGTCAACTACCTCAACCAGGGCGGTGCGCTCTGGGTGTTCAAGTTGGCCAAGTAAGGTTCTGTCTGACAGAACGTCAGCCATAGCTTTTTCTCCTCACTATGTTGGGGCCGGCTCTCGAGTCGGCCCACTTTTTTCGATATGGAGACCTTCATGAAACGCTTCGCACTGGCTCTCGCCGCACTGTCGGCACTGCTGGCAAGCCCGCTGCAGGTCAGCGCCCACGGCGATGTGACGCCGCAGGCGATCGACGTGTCAGAACTCAAGCCGATTGGCGATGAATGGGCCAAGACAAACCCGTATCGCGGTGATCCCAAGGCTGTGAAGATCGGCAGCTCGGCCTACAACCAGAACTGCGCGCGCTGCCACGGGCTGGGTGCCATTTCCGGGGGCATCGCGCCAGATCTGCGCTACCTGCCTTTGGGCGACGAGGGCGATGGTTACTTCACCATGCGAGTCCGCAACGGCGCTGTGCGCGATGGCCGCGTCTACATGCCCAAGTTCGAAGGCATCCTTAGCCAGGAAGGTCTGTGGACCATTCGTTCGTGGCTTGAAACCGTGCACATCGAATGATGGGCACCGGCACATTGAGTGCCCGTCGCCTGACGGGCTGGATCGTGCTGGTCGCGGCCTTGCTTTTGCCGGGCCTGGCGCAAGCGCTTGAGGTCAAACATCCGGGCGTGTTGCGGGTCGCGGTGTACAAAGAATTCGCGCCATTCTCTGACCAGGATTCAGGCGGCATCGACGTCGACATCGCTCGCGCCTTGGCTGACAAACTGGGCCTTAAGCTCGATCTCGCCTGGGCCGAGGCCGACGAGAAAGTCGAGGATGATCTGCGTAACTACGTCTGGAAGGGCCATTACATGGGCAACGAGATCGCCGATCTCATGCTGCACATGCCGGTGGACCCGGTATTCAACGAGCGCGTCAAGCAGGTCAAGCTGATTGCGCCGTACTACGCCGAGAACCTGATGGTCGCGCGCGACACCAAGCGCATCCCGAAGCTGGAGAACCTCGAGCCGTTCTTTCAGAATCATGACATTGGTGTCGAAGTGGGTGGCGGTTCGGACACCTTTCTGATGGCCCTGTACGCAGGTCGCATGCGCGACCACATCAAGCACTTCAAAAACCATGAGCAGGCCATCGCGGCCCTGCGCAAGGGCGAAGTGAGCGCGGTGATGGGGCCACGCACCGAATTGGAGGGCCTACTCGGCGCCGACAAGTCGGGCTACAGCGTCAACGCCATCGAGATGACTGGGCCGGTGCTGAGCTTTTGGCAGCCCGGCGTGGCGGTCAAAGCGGACAAGCCGCAGTTGATCGAGGCGATCAAACAGGCGGTCGACGGGATGGTGGCCTCAGGTCAGATGGCCGAGATTTTTGCTAAACACCACGCGCGATATAACGCACCGCGCGTCGAGGGTGCGCCGCACTGAGCGGCGCGCGGCTCAGCCGCTGGCCAGCAAATTGTTGCGCCAGCGGGTCTCGAGCCACTTTTTGATGCGAGCAGCATCGCCAATGCGCGTCTGCTTGCCGTCCGAATCCAGTAGCACGATGACCACGGGTCGCGCGGCGATCCGCGCGTGCATCACCAAGCAGCGACCGGCTTCGCGGATGTAGCCGGTCTTCGACAGACCGATGTCCCAGTCCGGGCTGCGCACCAGCGCGTTGGTGTTGCGGAACTCCACCGTGCGGCGATTGAGTTCGGCAGTGTGGGCGCCAGTGGTCGAGAACTCGCGGATGGCCGGGTACTGATGTGCAGCCTGCACCATCCGCACAAGGTCCATGGCACTGGCGCGATTGTTGCCGTTCAGCCCTGAACTGTCTTCGAAGTGCGCCTGATTCATGCCGATGGTGGCGGCTTTGGCGTTCATCGCGCGGACGAACGCGCTCACCCCGCCCGGATAGTTGCGTCCCAGGGCGGCAGCCGCACGGTTCTCCGACGACATCAGCGCAAGGCGCAACAATTCTTCGCGGGTCAGTTCGGCGCCAACTGGCACCCGCGACGATGAGCCGCGCAAGTGGTCGACGTCGTCCCATGTGATGGTGAGCTTTTCGTCCATCGGCAGGTGTGCATCAAGCACCACCATGGCGGTCATCAGCTTGGTGATGGAGGCGATCGGCTGGGCGCGGTCGTCGTCATTTTTGACGTAGAGCGGGCGCTCGGTGGACTCGTCGAACACCACCACCGTGCGCGAGGCCACTCCGGGCTCGGCAGCTGAAACGTCTGAGCCTGCCGGTCGGCTGAATTCTGGCTGCCGCAAGCTGGTGCGCTGCAACGCGGCTGCGTGCGCGACCTTGCCC
>RFMI01000130.1 GCA_009927815.1 Betaproteobacteria bacterium
GGCGCTGCCGACGTCATCGGCTGCACCTGAAACACCACTTGCCGCGCGCGGTAGGGCTTGCCGTCCACCGACGTGCTGCTGTCGACGTTGGCTAGGTTGCTGGCAATCGCATTGAGCCGCTGGCTCTGCGCGCCCATGGCTGAACCGGCAATGTCAAACAGGGTGAACATGCCCATGATGCGTCGCCTTAGCCTTGACCGTTGATGGCCAACCGCAACTCGCGGATGGAATCATTGAGGAACTGCGCACGCGCCTGGTACGACAGCGCGTTCTCAGTAAAGCGGCTGATTTCGCGGTCGACCTCGACCGTGTTGCCATCGATCGCGTCTTGACTCGGAATGCGATACTGGACATCGACACGGCCCGCAGCGCCCGCCGCGCCAATGTGTCCGGCTTTGGGTAGCCGCCAGCGCCAAACGACGTGATGCCGCAGCGCCAACGGCGGCCGCGAAATCAAAGTCGCGCGCCTTGTAGCCCGGAGTGTCGGCATTGGCGATGTTCGAGGCCAGCAACTGCTGCCGCTCAGCGCGCAACTTGAGCAGTGCGCCCTGGTGGTCGATCTGCTGGTTGATTTGCGAGGCCAGGAACATGAGCGGTGCGAGTCCTAAATAACGAGTGCAGGACTCAAGCAACTGCCGTGCCATGTCGGCAGCCTCTCAGCCAAAAATCGCCCAAGCTATTGTCTAAAAAAGAGAACTTCTATATTCAGTCATCGTCTGACGACGCCGGCCAGCCACAACAGCCTCGTCAAGCGGCCATGTGAACCGGGCATTGCCGACCCGCGGCGGCAACTCTTGCCGAACTCGGCAAGCTGGCACTGGCGTGTTGTCCGGGTTTGCTGCTATAGACAGACCATGAACCCGTACCGATTCGGCTGGCAGATGGTCAGACGCAGCACCCTAGCCCTAGCGGTCGGCTGTGCGATCGCCCTGACCGCGCCCCTCGCGATGGCTGCCGATTTCCAGAATCTGGACCGGGTCAGGCAGCTGGTCAGTGATTTCGTCCAGCAGAACTCCCGCGACCTTGGCGGCAGGGTACAGATCACCGTGGGCGTGCCCGACGACCGATTGCGCCTGCCGGACTGCCCGACCGCAATCGCAGAATTGCCTGACGGACAGCGCTTGTGGGGCTGGACCAGGTTCGGGTGCGATGCCCGGTCGAGGGCGGCTGGAGCCTGAATTTGCGCACGCGCGTGCAGGTGCTGGTACCGGCGCTGATCACGCGCAAGCCGCTGCAACCCGGACAGCCGATTGACGTCGACGACGTCCAGCCGGGGGAAGCCGACCTCACCGCCGGGATCCGCATGCCACTAGGCGAACTGGACCAGGTGTTAGGCCGCGTCGTGCGCATCGGCCTGACAGCCGGCCAGGTGCTGAGCGCCGAACAAATCCGCCTACCGGTCATCGTACGCAGCGGCATGGCCTTGCAGGTCACGGCCACGGCCGGCCAGGTCTCGGCAACCGGCGCTGGCACCGCGCTGCAGGATGGCGCCCTGGGCGATATTGTGCGATTTAAGGTCCCCAGCGGCCGCACCCTGCAGGGTGTGGTGGTGGGTGAAGGCCGCGTGCGCATCCAGATGCAGTGAGCCTATCCGGACGGCCCACTCGGGTCTTGCAGAAGCGGCTCGTTTCCGTCAGAATCACGGGTTCTTCATTGACCGCTAACGCACAAGGACGCCGCGCCATGCAAGCCGACATCCATCCGAACTACCAAGAGATCCAAGTCACTTGCTCGTGTGGCAGCAAGTTCACCACCCGTTCGACCATGGCCAAGCCGCTGCAGATTGAAGTCTGCTCGAGCTGCCACCCGTTCTTCACCGGCAAGCAGAAGATCGTCGACACCGCGGGTCGGGTTGAGCGCTTCCGTCAGCGTTACGGCAGCAAGACGCAGTAATCCGCTGGTCTGCGCCGCAAAGCCGCCCCCGGGCGGCTTTTTTCTTGTTCGCGCGTTGCCCGACGTCGCTCCGGCGGTGGCGATAGAATCCGGCGAATGCACGCCTCACCCCTGACCCCAGCCTGCCCCCGAGTTCCCGCACGGCCCGACCGCGAACCGTGCCAGGGTCGGGCGCGGTAAGCGATGCTCGGCCACGCCCCGCCCAGCCCGATCCCAGGCCAGCGCCCGCATCCACCCCTCTATTGGCTGCTGCTATGGGTCTCGGCGTGGATGCTGATCGGCCTGCTCGGCCATTCGCCGTGGCGCGCCGACGAAATGGTGCAACTGGGACTGGCAGTCGATGTCCTGGACTCCGAACACTGGCTGGCGCCAAGCCTGGGTGGGCAGCCGATTCTGGAGACCCCACCTTGGGCCGTGTGGTGCTCGGCATTGGCGATCCGCCTGTTCGTTGGCGTAATGCCGGTTCACGACGCGGCGCGCGTACCCGGTCTTTGGCTCTGCTCCTCGCCTTCTGGGCGCTGCTGCGCTGGAGCCTGCCACGCCTGCAACGGCGTGACCGATGGGCAGTCGGGTTGTCACTGTTCAGCGCATTGTCGCTGGCCATACCGGCGCACGCCGCGGCCAGTGAGCTTTGGACCCTGGCCGCCTTTGCCTTGCTGATGGCAGCGCTAACTCGCCCCGACCGTCGCTGGAACCGCACAGCCGCTCTGGTTGGCGCAGCAATCGCTCTGGCCGGGCTAAGCGGAGGTGCCCAAGCATTGCTCATCGCGGTGGCGACCTAGCCACCTGCGGACTGGTGCTGCGCCAGCGCAGTCACCAGTTGGCGCAAGTGGTGGGCGTGCTGGCGGGTGTGGTGCCGCTAGCCGTTTGGCTGGTGGCTCTGCAGCACGCCGTCGGACTAGACGAATGGGCCCGCCAGGATCCGTTGATCGCCCTGCTCACCCAAGGCGGCAGGCCTGGCGGCGGTTACTCCAGCGAGATGCGCGGCGTGTTGTGGTCGTGGCCACTGTGGCCGCTGGCGCTGATGGCCTTGTGGCAGCGCCGACACGCCGTCACCATCAACCCGCGACTGCTAGCGCCGGCGGCACTGCTCGCCTGCGCTCTGCTGGTCTGGTGGCTTGTGCCCGGCGGACCCGAGACGCGCGTCCTGCCGGCACTGGCGCCGCTCGCCCTGTTGGCGGGACCCGGCTTGCTGGCGCTGCGACGCGGTCAGGCGCAATCGCTGTACTGGTTCGGACTGATCCTGTTCGCCTGCCTGGTGACGCTGCTATGGGTCTACTGGTCGGGCACACATTTGGGTTGGCCCGCGTTCGCCGCACAACGCAGCGCCAAGCTGTTACCGCAATACGCCAGCCACTGGCAGCCCGTCGCGATAGTCACCGCCGGGCTGGCCACACTCGGCGCTGTGGCGATAATCGTCAAGCTGCGCCGCACTCCGCTCAGGCCCCTGTTGGCTTGGTGCACCGCCGCCAGCGTCACTTGGACACTCGTCATGCTACTGGGCAGCGGCTGGCTGGAAACCGCTCGCGGATACGCTGCGCCGATGCGCTCGCTGGCCGCTCAACTGCCCACTGCCGGGTGCATCAGCGGCAGCAATCTGAGCCTGGCGACCATCGCTGCGGTGCGCGTCTACACCGGGCACCGCATCGCGCCGATCAGCGCCAACTGCAGTTGGCGCTTGGCCACTGTCAACCGGCGCAAGGCCGAATCCGTTGTAGCCAGTGGACAGGTGGTATGGCAAGGCCGGCGCGGGGCTGATCGAAACGAGGTTCTTGTCCTCTACAAGGGCTTTACACAGTCCCGCGACAATTAGGCAAAATGTGTCTACGCCGTCTAGAATCGCGTGTGCAGCACTACTTACCGAGGAGAAACTAAATGAAGTCTCTGTCGTTTATTGGCGCCGTCGTAGTGGCAGCGTCGCTCAGCACTCCGGCCCTGGCCAACCAAGAACTCGCCACCAAGAGTGGCTGTCTGGCCTGCCACGCCGTCGACAAGAAAGTCATCGGCCCGGCCTACAAAGATGTTGCCAAGAAGTACGCGGGTGACGCTGGTGCCGAAGCCCGTCTGATTAAGATCGTTAAGGGCGGCAGCAACCCGGCCGAACTGCACTGGAAGGAAGTCACCGGCGGTATGCCGATGCCGGCCAACGCCCACGTGGCCGACGCCGACGTCAAGACCCTGGTGAAGTGGGTCCTGTCGCAAAAGTAAGCGTCGTTTGATGCCTGCTCGAGGAGCCAGCCCCGCGCTGGCTCTTTTCTTATCTACGTTGCTGGCAGCCCTTGTATCGGCGCCGGCTGCAGCCGATCGTGTGGTGCGTATCGGCTCGGTTGCACCCCTCACAGGGCCACAGTCGCACCTGGGCCACGACAACGACAATGGCGTGCGCCTCGCCGTCGAGCAGGCCAATGCACGAGGCGTCACGATCGCGGGCGAAACGGTCCGCTTCGAGGTGATCAGCGAGGACGACCAGGCTGATCCCAAAACCGCCACTCTGGTCGCCCAGAAACTGATTGACGATGGCGTGGTGGCGGTGATTGGCCACCTCAATTCTGGCGCCACTATTCCGGCCAGCAAGCGCTACCACGACGCCGGCATTCCGCAGATCTCCCCGTCGGCTACGGCCATCGCCTACACCGCGCAGGGCTATGCCAATGCTTTTCGGGTGATGGCCAACGACAGCCAACAGGGTGGTGCGCTGGGCCGATTTGCCGTGACGCAGCTCAAGGCCCGACGCATCGCCGTGATCGACGACCGCACCGCCTATGGTCAGGGACTGGCCGATGAATTCGAGAAGTCAGTTCGCGCAGCTGGCGGCACCGTGGTCGGCCGCGAGTACACCACCGACCGCGCCACCGACTTCACCGCCATCCTGACCGCGATCAAGGGCCATGCCCCAGATGTCGTGTTTTACGGCGGTATGGACGCGCAGGGCGCACCCCTGGCTCGCCAGATGCGCGCACTCGGACTTAGCGCGGTGCTGATGAGCGGCGATGGCCTACAAAGCAGCGAGTTCTTGCGGCTGGCTGGCCGCGCCGCAGAGGGTGTGGTCGCCTCCACGCCTGGTCTGCCTCCGGCGCAGATGCCGGGCGGCGAAACGTTTCGCCGCGATTTCGTCGCCCGATATGGCGTCATCCAAAACTATGCACCGTACGCGTTCGACGCCGCGAGCACGCTGATCGCCGCCATGCAGCAGGCCGACTCGACCGACCCCGGCGCGGGTGGTGGCGGCACTGCACGCTATTCACCGCGACGGGGTCACCGGACCGATCGCCTTCGACGCCAAGGGCGACATCGAGGGCGGCGCAGTGACCCTCTATCGTGTGGAGAACGGCCAGTGGCGAGTAATCGACGCGGTGCCAGCGGCGCTGCCACCGCCCGCGCCGGCACCTGGGGCTGGCGCCATAGCCCTGCAACAGCTGGTCAACGGACTCACCGTCGGCGCCATCTACGCGCTGGTGGCGCTGGGCTACACCCTGGTCTACGGCATTCTTGGACTGATTAACTTTGCCCACGGCGAAGTGGTCATGATTGGTGCGATGGTGGCGATCAGTGTGGTCGGCGCGCTCATCGGGAGCGTTTCGCCGCCCTTGGCTTTGCTGGCGGGCACTGGGCTGGCTGCCCTGGTGTGCGTGGCGCTGGGCGTGCTGATCGAGCGCGTGGCATACCGGCCGCTGCGCAATGCACCCAAATTGGCGCCGCTGATCACCGCGATCGGTGTGTCGATCGTCTTGCAGAACGTGGCGATGCTGGTCTGGGGACGCCAGTACCGCACCATGCCGGAGACACTCGACAACGCTCCGCTGACCGTGCTCGGCGCCGCGGTGACGCCGCTGCAGGGTCTGATCCTGCTGGGAACGGGATTGGTACTGGCCGGCCTGTGGTGGCTCATCCACCACACCCCACTGGGCCGAGCGATGCGCGCCACGGCGCAGAACCGCGACGCCGCGCAACTGATGGGCGTGGACACCGACCGCGTGATCCGGCGACGTTTGTGATCGGCTCGGCGCTGGCTGCCGTCGCGGGTGTGATGGTGAGCGCTTACTATGGTCTGGGGCACTATTACATGGGCTTCCTGCTCGGACTCAAGGCGTTTTCGGCAGCGGTGTTGGGCGGCATCGGCAACCTCGCCGGCGCGGTCTTGGGCGGGCTGCTGCTGGGCGTGATCGAGAGTTTTGGCGCGGGCTATATCGGGCCACTGACCGGTGGCTTCCTCGGCAGCCACTACCAGGACGTGTTCGCTTTCGTCGTGCTGATCGTAGTGCTGGTGCTGCGGCCATCCGGCCTACTCGGCAAGGGGGATAGCGACCGTGCCTAAGCGCTGGCAACTCGTCGCCGTGGGGGTGGGGCTACTCGCCCTACCCTGGCTGGTGGATGCCGGGCTGGGCGTCGCCTGGGTGCGCATCGTCGGTTTTGCCGCGCTCTACGCCATGCTAGCGCTCGGACTGAACATCGTTGTCGGCTACGCCGGCCTGCTCGACCTCGGCTACATCGCCTTCTTTGCGGTAGGCGCTTACCTCTACGCCTTGACGGGCAGTCCGCAGTTCGGCCTGCACTGGCCACTGTGGGCGACGCTGCCGCTGGCGGCACTACTCGCGGGTGGCGCCGGCGCGCTGCTGGGTGCGCCCACTCTGCGCCTCCGCGGCGACTATCTGGCGATCGTCACGCTCGGATTCGGCGAAATCATCCGCATCTTTTTGAACAATCTCAACACGCCGGTCAACGTCACCAACGGCCCGCAAGGCATCAACCAGATCGATGCGCTGTCGCTGGGTGGATTCAGCCTCGCGCAGCCTTTTCAACTCGGTGGACTGACCGTTCCGCCCGCTTACCTCGTGTGCTATCTGTTCACCGGACTTGCCCTGCTGGTGGCGCTGGCCTCGCTGCGGCTGGAGGATTCGCGAATCGGCCGCGCCTGGCAGGCGATCCGCGAAGACCCGCTGGCGGCGGCCGCATGCGGTATCGATGTCAAGCGCTACAAATTGCTAGCGTTTGCACTGGGCGCGAGTTTCGGCGGCGTTGCCGGGGCACTGTTCGCGGGCGTTCAGGGCTTTGTCAGTCCGGAGAGCTTCTCGCTGACAGAATCGATCATGGTGCTGTGCATGATCGTGCTCGGCGGCATGGGCCATGTGTGGGGCGTGGCGCTCGGGGCGCTCATCCTCACCGCACTGCCAGAAGCCCTGCGGGCGCTGGGTCCGCTGCAGAAATCGCTGCTGGGCCAAGTGTGGGTCGACCCATCCGATTTGCGCATGCTGGTGTTCGGACTGGCGCTCATCGGCATGATGCTGCTGCGGCCGCACGGCCTGTGGCCACGGAGCGCGCAATGAGGCCGCTGCTGAGCGCCACCGGCGTGTCCAAACGGTTTGGCGGCGTGCAGGCGTTGGATGCCGTCGACCTGAGCATCGCACCGGGGCACATTCACGGTCTGATCGGACCCAACGGCGCCGGCAAAACCAGCTTGTTCAACGTGCTCACTGGCCTCTACCACGCCGACACCGGCACGGTGCAGATCGACGGGCGCATCACCAGCGGAGTGCCGCCACACGAGATCGTTGCTGCCGGACTGTCGCGCACCTTCCAGAACATCCGACTATTCGCCAGCCTGAGCGTGCTCGACAATGTGCTGGTCGGGGCGCACCAGAGCGGACGCTCGGGCGTACTAGGGGCTTTGCTGGGCAGTCGAGCGGCCCGCGCCGAACAGGATGCACTTCGCGAGCGCTGCGCTGCGCTGCTCGACCGTGTGGGTGTGGGCGCCCACGCCTTGCGTACGGCGAGCGAACTCTCGTACGGCGACCAGCGACGGGTCGAGATCGCCCGTGCGCTGGCCGCCACGCCCAAGCTGCTGGCGCTGGACGAACCGGCCGCCGGCATGAACCCCAGCGAAACCGACGCGCTGCGCGAGTTGTTGCAGAGTCTGCGCGACGACGGACTAACGCTGCTGCTGATCGAGCACGATGTGAAGCTGGTGATGGGCCTGTGCGACCGCGTCACCGTGCTCGATTTCGGCCGCTGCATTGCCGATGGCACGCCCGATACAGTGCGTCGCGACCCGCGCGTGATCGAAGCCTACCTGGGCTCGGGCGAACCACACACCGAACCTGCCGCATGAGCCCGCCATTGCTCGAACTGACCGACTTGCGTGTCGCCTACGGCCGCATCGAAGCCCTGCGCGGCGTGTCCCTGAGCCTGCGGGTCGGCGAGCGACTCGCGCTGATTGGCGCCAACGGGGCCGGCAAGACGACGCTGCTCAAGGCGGTCGCCGGACTGCTGCCTGTGCTGGATGGTCGCGTGCAGCTACAGGGCGCAGACGTCACGACGCAAGCCGCGCACCGGCGATTGCCCCAGGGCATGGCACTGGTACCGGAAGGGCGCGGCATCTTTGCCGACCTGACGGTTCACGAGAACCTGCTGATGGGCGCCTACTGCCGCGACGACGACGCCATCGACAGCGACCTCGATTCACAATATCGGCGCTTCCCACGCCTAGCCGAGCGCCGCGAGCAAGCCGCCGGCACCCTATCCGGTGGCGAGCAGCAAATGCTGGCGATTGGACGAGCGCTGATGGGCCGCCCTCGCCTGCTGCTCCTCGACGAGCCGAGCATGGGCCTGGCGCCGATCATGGTCGAGCGCATCTTTGCGGTTTTGCGCGAGGTCTGCGCGGACGGCGTGACGCTGCTGCTGGTCGAACAGAACGCACGACTGGCGATGCAATTGTGCGAGCGCACGGTGGTGCTGGAGCACGGTGCCGTCAGCCTGCAGGGCGATTCGGCGGAACTGGCGCGCGACCCGCGGGTGATGGCGGCGTACTTGGGGCAATAAATCCGGACCAGTCACCAATCCCCAGGTCAATAAAAAGGCCGCCCGAGGGCGGCCTTTCCAGTTGCAGGATGCTGCGCCTCAGGCACCAAAGAGCTTGAGCGCCTTCTGCACTGTCTGCCAGACCCCCCAAGCCAACGGAATGCCCACGGCAGCCCAGCCACCAGCGCAAAGCCACTGAGCCCACCGGCGTTGCCGGCGACGCTGGCACCGGCGTCCTTCACCGACTTCTCGTGGGCCAGACGCTTCTCCTCAGCCAGCTCGGCATCCGACATGAACCACTTGTCGGCCACCGGTCGCACCAGCAGATTGGCGATGAAGCCGACCACCAGCATTCCCGCCAAGGTGAAGAAGATCGGCGAGTAGATCTGGTCGAAGGGGATGCCGGCCTCTTTGCGGACGTCGTGCATGTAGTTCACCACCACCGGACCAACGATGCCCGCCGTCGACCACGCCGTGAGCAGGCGGCCGTGGATAGCGCCAACAAACTGCGTGCCGAACATGTCGGCCAGGTAGGCCGGTATGGTCGCAAAACCGCCGCCGTACATAGACGCGATGATGCAGAACGAGCCGACCAGCAGCGCCAGCGACTTGTTTTCCGCCCCCACCGAGGCCATCACATACAGGGCCGCGCCCAACACGAAGAAGATGAAGTACGTCTGTTTGCGGCCAAGCTTGTCCGACGACGAAGCCCAAACGATGCGGCCGAAGATGTTGAGCAGCGAGATCAGTCCCACAAAGCCGGCGGCCACTGCTGCGGCTGCGTCGGTGAGTGCTTTGTCCGCCTTGATGTCGGCGAAGCCGAGATCGGGTTGGCCGATCAGCGAACCGCCAAAGGTCTCCTGCAGCATGGGCGCAGCCGCACCGATGATGCCAATACCCGCCGACACGTTCATGCAGAGGATGAGCCACAGCAGCCAGAATTGCGGCGTCTTGTGGGCGTTCTTGAGGTGTACGTGTCGCGTGGCGATCATCGCGTTGCCCGCAGCGCTCGCTGGGGCCGTCCAACCCTCCGGCTTCCAACCCGTGGGCGGCACGCGGTAGCCCAAGGCGCCGCAGAGCATGAACACGCTGTAGACCAGCGCCAGCACGACAAAGGTCTGCCAGACACCCGGGTCGGTGGGCGTGGCGAAGTGCTTCATCAGTAAGGTTGCCAGCGGCGAGCCGATCATCGCGCCGCCACCAAAGCCCATGATCGCCATGCCGGTGGCCATACCGCGCCGATCGGGGAACCACTTGATGAGCGTCGACACCGGCGAGATGTAGCCGAGGCCCAGTCCGATTCCGCCGATCACCCCAGAGCCCAGCCACATCACCCATAACTGGTGGGTATGAACGCCAAAAGCCGAGATGAGCATGCCGCCGCACCAGCACAGCATCGACACCAGACCCGCCTTGCGGGGACCGGCGCGTTCCAGCCAACCACCCCACAAAGCCGCCGAGATGCCGAGCAGCACAAAGAACAGCGTGTACATCCAGCCGAGGTCGAACTGCGACCAGTTGCAATCGGTGGCGGTCAGGGCGCGCAGGGTGCCGGACCATTTGTCGGCGAAGGTGGTGGCGCCAGCTGCACATTCAGCCAGCGGCAGGCCATCGGGCCCTACGAGCGCCTTGCCGAGCGGCTTCCAGAACACCGAAAAGCCATAGGCCATGCCGATGCACAAGTGGATGGCAAGGGCCGCTGGCGGCACCAACCAGCGATTGAAGCCAGGGCCAGCGATGGTCCCTTCCTTGTCGAGAAAACTCACGCGATTCCTCCGTTATGTTTTTTTAACTCTGGACGACCTTGATGAGTTTAGTCATTTGTCAAGGACAACACCAACGCAAACCGCCGCAAGGAAAGCGCCTCGGGGGCCGGACGCTCAATCCACTCTTCTCGACGCAATCGCCGTAAGCGGCCCC
>RFMI01000079.1 GCA_009927815.1 Betaproteobacteria bacterium
TTGGTCGAGAAATTTCATGGCATCAAATAGTCACGCCGCTCAGCGGCAGTGACAGCCTTAGATCCTGAGGCACTGCGGTCGCGAATCCGCCAGGACGCGGTCGAACACGGCTTTTCCGGATGTGGCTTCGCCCGGCTCGACCTCGGCGACGCACCACAGCGACTGCGCGAGTGGCTTGACGCCGGCTTGCACGGCGAGATGGACTACCTCGCGCGCCATGCCGATCTGCGGTCCGACCCTTCGCTGCTGGTGCCCGGCGCACTGAGCGTGATTAGCGTCCGCATGCCCTACCTGCCTCCGAACGCCGACCCGGAGCGCAGCCAAGCCGACGCGTGGTCCACCCTACAAACGCCCGATGAAGCCTACGTGGCCCGCTATGCGCTGGGCCGGGACTATCACAAACTGGTTCGCAACCGCCTCGAACAGCTCGCGCAGCGCATCGAAACCTGGGCCGGACCACTCGGTCGACGCGTATTCTGTGACAGCGCGCCGGTCCTGGAAGTCGAGTTCGGCGAACGCGCGGGCCTCGGCTGGCGCGGCAAGCACACCCTGCTGCTCAACCGCGATGAGGGCTCGTGGTTTTTTCTCGGCGAGATCGTAACGACCCTCGACCTGCCCGCTGATCCGCCCCACCGGCAGCCATTGCGGAACCTGCACGCGTTGCCTCGACGTATGCCCAACGCAGGCGATCGTCGCGCCCTATCGGCTGGACGCCCGGCGCTGCATCAGTTACCTGACCATCGAGCACGCAGGACCCATCCCCGAAGATCTGCGGCCTCTGCTGGGCAACCGCATCTATGGCTGCGACGACTGCCAACTGGTGTGCCCATGGAACCGCTATGCGCAGTCCAGCCAGGAGCCGGACTTCGCTCCGCGTCACAGCCTCGACAGCGCCACCCTAATCGACCTGTTCGCCTGGGACGAGCCGACATTCCTGCGCAACACCGAAGGGTCGGCGATTCGACGCATCGGACACGCGCGGTGGTTGCGCAACCTTGCCGTTGCATTGGGCAACGCGCCCACCAGCGCCCCGACGGTTCAGGCCTTGCAGCGGCGCGCCGAGCACCCCGAGCCGCTGGTCCGCGAACACGTGCAATGGGCACTCGAACAACACCGCCAGAAGGGCGACACCGCTGTTACATGAATAATAACGATTGTTTTATTTGTCTGACGAATTTGGTTTAGCATCTTGCCGAATGTCGCGGATAAAGGTCCATCCGCGGGGCGTCCGAACGAATGCATAGCCCGTGATTCCGTCGATGAAGACGTCGTAACTGTCGACGGGGCGCGCCGGCAACTGCGCTGCGACGGGCGTCGGCAAGGACACCGGAACCGCATAAAAGAGATGGTTCGTGTAGGGCGCGGGGATGGTATTGGCGGCACCGGCGGATGCTGCTGATGCGAGCAAAGTTGCGGCAAGGACGGCTGTACGTAGTTTCATGACGATGACCTCTTGGAATGGATTGCGATGGGGTCACTGTAGAGGTCGTCCTGTTATTTGTTAAATGGATTGTTGGCATACTTTAATTTACGTCATGAATATCAAAACCTTTGACCTCAACCTGCTCAAAGCATTTGACGCCCTGCTCGAGGAGTGCAGTGTGTCGCGCGCCGCCGCGCGAGTGCACCTCTCGCAGCCAGCCATGAGCAACGCACTCGCACGCCTGCGGGACGCGCTCGACGACCCGGTTCTGGTGCGTACGCCCCAGGGTATGGAGCCGACGGCCCGCGCCACCGCACTTAAGGGTCCAGTGCGGCAGGCCTTGTTGCAAATCGAAACCGCACTCACAGCGCAGCCGGAATTCGATCCGCGGACTGCGCAACGCACCTTCAGCATCGCCGCCACCGACTACATGGAGTTCTTGGTGCTTCCCCGCCTCATGCGCAGACTCCAGAACGAGGCACCGCAGATCGACATTCGCGTTCGCTCGCTGCAGGTCAGCGCCCCGGAAGAGCCCCTGGACGCTGGCACGGTCGACGTCGCTTTCGGCTTTTTCCCGGAGGTCCCCAAACGGCTGAATCGGCGCCACCTGTTCACCGAGACGATGACCTGCCTGGTGCGCGACGACCATCCGGTGCTGTATCAGTCGTGGAACCTCGAGCGCTTTGTCGAGTTGCCGCATCTGTTCGTCTCGACCCGCCAAGGTTCGACTGGGGTGGTCGACGCGATACTGTCCGAACGCGGCTTGAGCCGACGCATCGCGCTGGTGGTTCCGCACTTCCTGGTGGTGCCGTACATCATTGCCGAGACCGATCTGCTGGTGACCGTCAACAGCCGCATCGCCGACACCTATGTCCGCGAACTGCCCTTGCGCTCTTTGCCGCCGCCGCTCCCGCTGCCCGAGTTCCCGATCACGCTCCTGTGGCACCCCAGAAGCGATGGCGACCCAGGCATCGCTTGGCTGCGGCGGACCTTGGTCGAGATTTGCAGCGACATCGAAGGGCAGTCAAAACCACTCTAGCGCCGTGCCAACAGTTGCACCCAGTGCAGCACTGGCCGCGCCGATGCGGCCGACAGATGGCGCTGACAGCCGATGTTGGCAGTGACGATCACCTCACCAGCGACCGCGTCGAGCGCCGCCAGCTTGCGACTGCGCAGCTCGCTGGCGAGCTCCGGCTGCAGCAGGGAGTAGGTTCCGGCAGACCCGCAACACAGGTGAGCGTCGGCCGGTCGCTGCGGGTCGAACCCCAACTCGCGCAGCGTCGTCTCAACCGCGTCCGCGTTGCGCAGACCGTGCTGCAGGGTGCATGGCGGGTGCCAAGCCACCGCCTGCGGCGCGACGCGGGTCCAGCGCTCGGGCCAGCGACTGCGGTACTGCTGCAGGCAGACGGCGATGTCCACGGTGGCCGCCGCCACGGCCCGCGCCTTGTCGGCGTACAAGGGATCGTCAACGAACCAGTCGGCGTAATCGCGCAGGGTTAGACCACAGCCGCTGGCGTTGCTGACGATCGCACTGGCGGCGCCCGACTCCAGCAGAGGCCACCACGCGTCGATATTGGCTCGCGCCTGCGCCGCGGCTCGATCCTGGTCATCGAGGTGGGCAGCGATCGCTCCGCAGCACGCGCCGGCCGGCGGCTGCAGAACCTCGAGGTCGAGCGCCTGCAGCACAGTCACCGTGGCAGCATCGATGTCGGCGTCAAGCGCCGGCTGCACGCAACCGCGCGGCAGGATCACGGCAGCATGGGCATTCGACCGACCGCTGCTGGACCTGGCGAGTGTGCCGCCAAGCGCCTCCGATGGCGGCAGCCTCGAGGCCTGCAGCTTGTCGCGCAGTGGTCCCGGCATGAGTGGCCGCAGCCACTCACCCAAGCGCACGGCCGGCGCCAGCAGGGACGACGTCAAACCTCGCCGAAGCGCTTCGCGAATGAGGCGCTGTGGCAGCGACCGCGGCACCCGCCGTTCGAGCTCTCGCTGCCCAATGGCGAGCAACTGGTGATACTTCACGCCCGAGGGACAGGTGGTCTCGCACGCGCGACAGCCCAGACAACGGTCGAGGTGTTGACGGGTGGCAGTCGTCGCTTCGCCCGTCTCCAAGAGGGTCTTAATCAGGTCGATGCGGCCGCGCGGGCTGTCCAGCTCGTCGCCGCGCACCTGATAGGTCGGGCAGGTGGCCAAACAGAAGCCACAGTGCACGCAGTTGCGCAAAATGGCGTCGGCGCGCTGGCCATCGGCGGTGCTCAGCAGTTCGGGCAAGATTCGCGTCTGCATGGGGGCTCAGGCGGCGTCAAAGCGACCGTGATCGAACACGCTATGCGGGTCGAATACTGCAAACAGCCGCCGGTGCAACTGCGCAGTCACCGGGTCGAGCGGGTGCATGACCGGACAGGCCAGATTGCCACGCCAGGCAGCAGCATGGCCGCCCAGACCGGCGGCAAGCGCTCGAACCACCTCAGCCGGGGCATCGCTGCGCAACCAGCGCAGGCCACCGACCCAGTCGATCGCCACTTCGCCCTCGGCAGCCAAGCTGCGGGTGGTCGACGGCACCGCCAGTCGCCACAGCGGTGCCGCTACAGACGCATCCGACTCGATCGCAGCGGCGGGTGGTAAGCCTGCGCTGCTAGCCCAGAACGCGGCCGCAACATCCACCGGCAGGCGATCACCGCCCAAACTCGATAGCGCCGCCGTGACCCCGGCGTTCGAGCCCGACACGCGCAGATGCAACACGCCGCCGACGTGCGCGGCCGCGCTCAAAGGCAAAGGCTGGCCGGCAAGGCGATTCATCCGCTCGAGCGCCTCGGCGGCCGACAGCCGCTGCGTGACGGTCACTTCGGACTCCGGCCGCGGCAAGACGCGAAACGAAGCCTCCAACACGACGCCCAAGCGTCCCCAGGCGCCGGCCTGCAAGCGGAACAGATCAAAGCCGGCGACATTCTTCATCACCCGTCCGCCGAACTGCAGCACCTGTCCGCGCCCGTCGAGCAGACGCACGCCCAGCAGCGCGTCGCGTACGCTGCCAGCGAACGGCCGGCGCGGCCCGCTGATGCCGCTAGCGATGACGCCGCCCACCGTGGCACCAGGCCAGTCAGGCGGCTCGAATGGCAGCATCTGGCCGTGGCGGGCGAGTTCTCCCTGCAGCACCGCCAGCGGCGTACCGGCACGCACCGTCACCACCAGCTCGGCCGGGTCGTAGTCGACGATGCCACTGAGCGCGCTCGTCGACAGGGGTGAGCCGCGCGGCACCCCGCCCAGCCCCACCTTGCTGCCACCACCGACGATGTGCAGGACCCGCCCCTCAGCCGCAGCCGTGCGAACCGCATCAGCCAAGAGGGCCTCTTCCGGCGAAGCGACGCGCGCTGTCTGCGCGCCGCCCTCGATCTGCGAAGCGAGCGTGTCCATGCTCAGAACCGTGGCAGTTGCGGATGCAACACCTGCCCGCCGTGGACATGCACGGCGCCCATCTCGGCGCAGCGGTGCAGGGTCGGCACCGCCTTGCCCGGGTTCAGCACGCCAGCCGGATCGAAGGCCGCCTTCACCGCATGGAACGCCGCGAGCTCAGGCGCGACAAATTGCACGCACATGGCATCGAGCTTCTCGACGCCGACACCGTGCTCGCCGGTGATGGTACCGCCGGCCTCCACGCAAGCCCGCAGGATGTCGAGCCCAAACGCCTCGGCGCGCTCAAGGTCGCCGGACTGGTTGGCGTTGTAGAAAATCAGCGGGTGCAGGTTGCCGTCGCCAGCGTGAAACACATTGGCGCAGGCGAGGCCGTGCCGCTCGGAGAGCTCGGCGATGCGCCGCAACACCGCCGACAAGTGCTTCTTGGGGATTGTGCCGTCCATGCAGTAATAGTCGGGCGTGATGCGACCGACCGCGGGGAAGGCCGCCTTGCGCCCCGCCCACAGCTTCAAGCGTTGCGCCTCGGACTGCGACGTCGTCAGTGAGGTCGCGCCGTGTTGGCGACACACCGCCTCGATGCGGGCGATCTCGTCGGCGACCTCGTCGGCGGTGCCGTCAGATTCGGCCAGCAAAATGGCGGCAGCGTCGAGCGGATAGCCGGCGTGTACGAAGTCCTCGACCGCTCGCGTGGCCAGTGCGTCCATCATCTCCAAACCGGCGGGGATGATGCCCGCGCCAATGATGCCGGCCACCGCATCGCCGGCGTCTTCCACCGAAGCGAAGCTGGCCATCACCACCTGCGCGACGCGGGGACGCGGCAGCAGGCGCACAGTGACTTCGGTGATCACCGCCAACAGCCCCTCGGACCCGATGAGCAGCGCCAGCACGTCCAGCCCGCTGGCGTCCGGCGCCGCACCGCCGATCACCAGCTCGCTGCCATCGGCCAGCAAACCGCGCACCCCCATCACGTTGTGCACGGTCAGGCCGTACTTCAGGCAGTGCACGCCGCCCGAGTTCTCAGCGACATTGCCGCCGATGGTGCAAGCGATTTGGCTCGACGGGTCGGGCGCGTAATAGAGGCCGTACGCTGCGGCAGCCTCCGATATGGCGGCATTGCGCACACCCGGCTCGACCACCGCCACGCGCGCCAGCGGATCAACGCGAACAATCCGCTTGAGTCGCGCCAGCGACAGCACCACCGCATCGCTGCGCGGCAGCGCCCCGCCCGCCAGCCCAGTTCCGGCACCGCGGGCGATCACCGGCACGCCCGCCGCGTGGCAGACCCGCAGCACCGACTGCGCTTCAGCCGCAGTCTGTGGCAGAGCCACGGCCAAGGGGAGCTCGCGGTACATCGACAATCCATCGCTGGCGTAGGGCGACAACCGTTCGGCGTCGGCAATCAAGCCATCGGCTGGCAGCGCGGCGGCCAATTGCAGCAACAGCGGTGATCCGGGTGTACGGTCCATGACGGCATTGTGGCGAATCGTCGCTGCCAGCGCACGATGCCGCAGCGTGCGTGGCAAAATCAAAAAGATAGGAGGACTACCCGATGATCCCAGCAACCGAGGCGCTCGAGCGTCTTAAGGCCGGAAACGAGCGTTTCGTTTCAAATGTGCGCAGCGTCGAAGCCATGGCAGGCCGCAGCAACCGCAGCGAGCTGGTCGCCTCCCAAACGCCGTTCGCAATCATTTTGGGGTGTTCGGATTCGCGGGTGCCGGCCGAGCTCGTCTTCGACCAAGGACTCGGCGACCTGTTTGTGATCCGTGTTGCCGGCAATATCGTCGCTCCCTCACAGATCGGCAGCGTCGAGTTCGCCGCCGAAAAACTTGGCAGCCGCCTGGTGGTGGTGATGGGCCACACCAATTGCGGAGCGGTCGAGGCCACCATCGAGGCCGTGCTCCAAGGCGAGGCCAACGACTCGCGCAATATCCGCTCGATCATCGAGCGAGTGCGCTGCGCGGTCGACATCTCGCGCGAATCCGCCCCCGGGCAGGACAAAGCCACGCTGATGCAGCACGCCACCCGCGCCAATGTCCGCATCTCGGCCAACCAGTTGCGTCACGGCTCGGACATCATCGAGCGCCTGATCGACAAGGATGGCTTGATGGTGGTGGGTGCCGAGTATTCGCTCGAAACCGGCCGGGTCGAATTCCTCGACGGCGCATAAGCGGGAGCGCCCTCGGCGCTGTCTAAAGGGACTGGTGCTCGAGGCGATGCACGCGTTACACTCGCGCGCTTTTATTCGGCAGTCTCAGTCATGGCTTTGATCGTCCAGAAGTTCGGCGGCACCTCGGTCGGCAGCGCAGAGCGAATCAAGAACGTCGCGCAACGCGTCGCGCGTTTTCACGCTCAGGGCCACCAACTGGTCGTCGTGGTGTCCGCCATGAGCGGCGAGACCAACCGCCTGATCGCACTGGCCAAAGAGATTCAGCAGACCCCGGACCCCCGCGAGCTGGACGTCGTGGTGTCGACCGGCGAGCAAGTGACCATCGGCCTGCTGGCGATGGCACTCAAGGACATCGGTATCGACGCCCGCTCCTACACCGGCGGCCAAGTGCGGATCAGCACCGACTCGGCGTTCACCAAGGCGCGCATCCTGCATATTGACGACCACGCCATGCGCGCCGACCTCAACAAAGGTCGCGTCGTCATCGTCGCCGGGTTCCAGGGCGTGGACGACGCCGGCAACATCACCACGCTCGGCCGCGGCGGCTCTGACACCACCGGTGTGGCGCTGGCCGCTGCACTCAAGGCCGACGAGTGCCAGATCTACACCGATGTCGACGGTGTGTATTCGACCGATCCGCGCGTGGTTCCCGAGGCCCGCAAACTCGACCGCATCACCTTTGAGGAAATGCTCGAGCTGGCCAGCAGCGGCTCCAAAGTGCTGCAGATCCGCTCGGTCGAATTCGCCGGCAAGTACAAGGTCAAGCTGCGTGTGCTGTCTTCGTTTATGGACGACCCGGGCGAAGGCACGCTGATCACTTTCGAGGAAGACCCCAACATGGAACAAGCCGTCATTTCAGGCATCGCCTTCAACCGCGATGAAGCCAAAATCACCGTCCTTGGCGTGCCGGACAAGCCGGGCATCGCCTACCAGATCCTCGGCCCGGTGGCCGACGCCAATATCGATGTTGACCTCATCATCCAGAACGTCGGGCGGGACGGCTCCACGGACTTCAGCTTCACCGTGCACCGCAACGAGTACCAAAAGGCCATGAAAGTGCTCAACGACACGGTCAAGCCGCACATCGGCGCTCGCGAGGTGGTGGGTGACGACAAGATCGCCAAGGTGGCGGTCGTGGGTGTCGGCATGCGTAGCCACGTCGGTGTAGCCTCAACAGTGTTCCGTACGCTGGCCGAGGAAGGCATCAACATCCAGATGATTAGCACCTCGGAAATCAAGATTTCCTTGGTGGTGGATGACAAGTACATGGAGCTGGCGGTACGGGTGCTGCACCGCGCTTTTGGTCTCGACGGCGAGCCCAAGGCCGCCTGAAGGCGCGGCCAAGCGCCGTTCCGGCGCGGCTCGCGTTGACCGTGATTACGCCGCTAGGGTAGTATCCGACTCTCTTCGGAGACATGGCCGAGAGGTCGAAGGCACTCCCCTGCTAAGGGAGCATACGGGCTAAAACTCGTATCGAGGGTTCGAATCCCTCTGTCTCCGCCAAGGTCATCAGTTTTTGGGGGCCGACAAGTTTTATGCGCCCGTAGCTCAGCTGGATAGAGTACCTGGCTACGAACCAGGGGGTCAGGAGTTCGAATCTCTTCGGGCGCGCCAAACAAACAAGGGGTTACGTGAGGTTCGCGTAACCCCTTGTGCTATCCGAATGCGTTTGACTCGTAGCGACTCCGTCGCAAAAGCGTCGCGCATTCGGCTGCATGGTCAGACGATAATTGGGGCTGTCTTGCTCCCGTCGGTGCCGCTATGCCCCTACTGCTCGCCATGCTCCTGCTGCTTCCCGCCGCGGCTTTTGCCGACGCCAACGCCTGTTATGCCGTGAAAGACCCGGATCGCCGCAACTTCTGTCTCGGCAAGGAGAAACGCGACGCGGCCTATTGTTATTCGGTCAAGGACAGCGACAACCGCAAGCTCTGTCTGGGCATGGTCAAGCGAGACAAAAGCTACTGCTATGGCATTTCAGACAGTGACTCCAAGGCGATCTGCCTGGCCTCCGTAAGCCGCTAGCCACCGCCGGCATGCCACGCTTCGCCGCCAACCTGTCGATGCTGTTCGCCGAGCGACCGTTTCTGGAGCGCTTCGGCGCCGCCGCGCAAGCGGGTTTCTTGGGCGTGGAATGCTGGTTTCCCTATGACTATGCCCCGGCTGTGGTGGCCGAACTGCTCGACGCGCACGGCCTGCAGCAGGTACTGATCAACGCGCCGGCCGGCGACTGGGCTGGCGGTGAGCGTGGAATCGCCTGCCACCCCGACCGCATCGCCGAATTCCGCGCCGGCATCGACATCGCCATCGAGTACGCCCGTGCTGTCGATTGTCGGCAGATCAACGTGCTGGCCGGCGTCGCGCCAGTGGGCGTCGACGCTGAGGTCTGGCGGGCGACGCTCGTCGACAATTTGCGCCATGCCGCGCGCCGCTTCAATGAGCACGGCCTGACGCTGCTCCTTGAGCCGATTAACACACGGGATATCCCCGGCTATGCGGTGAAGGGCTCGGACCAAGCGTTGGCCATCTTGGACGCACTCGACGCACCCAACGCCCGCCTGCAGTACGACTGCTTCCATATGCAGGTGATGGAGGGCAACCTGGCCCAGACCGTCGAGCGCCACTTGGCGCGAATCGGCCATATCCAGATCGCCGACAACCCCGGTCGCGGCGCGCCTGGCAGCGGCGAGATCAACTACACCTTTTTATTCGACTGGCTCGACGGGATCGGCTACACCGGCTGGGTCAGCGCCGAGTATCTGCCCGGGCCAGACACCCCGGCGTCACTGGCCTGGCTGGCACCTTATCTGGAGGATCCTTCGTCATGAACAGCGTCGATCGCCCACACATCGGCTTCATCGGTCTTGGCATCATGGGCGCGCCCATGGCCTGCAATCTGCGCAAAGGCGGCTACACGGTCACTGGCTTTTCCCGCAGTGGCGTGCCGCAGCTGTGTCGTGATGCTGGCGTTACGGCAGCCGCAAGCCCGTCCGCCGTAGCCGCGGTTAGCGACGTGATCATCCTGATGGTCCCCGACACGCCGGACGTCGAAAAGGTGCTGTTCGGGCCGGCCGGGGTTGTCGAGGGCGTACGGCCCGGCGCGGTGGTCATCAACATGAGTTCGATCTCGCCCGCGGCCGAGCCCTCCAATGCCGCACGACTGGCGGAAAAAGGCGCCGACTACCTCGACGCGCCGGTCTCCGGCGGCGATGTCGGCGCCATTGCCGGGACGCTGTCGATCATGGTCGGCGGCAAGAGCGAGGTGTTTGAAGCGATGCGGCCGGTGCTGGGCTGCATGGGCAAGACGCTGAGCCATATCGGCCCGCACGGCGCCGGTCAGACCTGCAAGCTCGCCAACAATATGGTCGGGGCAATGACGCTGATGGCCGTGGCCGAGGCACTGACGTTTGCGTCTAAGAGCGGCGCCGACCCAGCGCGAGTGCGCGAAGCCCTGCTGGGTGGATTCGCCCAGTCGCGCATCCTCGACATCCACGGCAAGCGCATGATCGAGCGCGACTTTGCGCCCGGTTTCAAGATCGAGCTGATGCAAAAAGACCTCAACAACGCGCTGCAAAACGCGCGTCAGCTCGGCATGGCAATCCCAGGCACGGCAACCGCGCAGCAGCTGTTCAGCGTGGCGGTCGGGCTTGGCGGCGCGCAATGGGACCACTCTGGCATTGCCCAGGCGGTGGAAACCATGGCCAGTCATGCCATCAGCTAGGTTCGCGCGGCGAAGCCTTTGGCGCGGCGCGTC
>RFMI01000123.1 GCA_009927815.1 Betaproteobacteria bacterium
AGCGCGCGCCATAGTTCGCGGCAACCCAATCCCGGTAGGCGCCGCTCTGCACATCAGCGATCCACTGCGGGTGCTCGAGATACCACTGCACGGTCTTGCGGATGCCGGTGGCAAAGGTCTCGGCTGGTCGCCAACCCAGTTCGCGCTCAATCTTGCGCGCGTCGATGGCGTAGCGGCGGTCGTGGCCCGGCCGATCTTTGACGTAGGTGATTAATCGCCGGTAGCTGCCGACCGGGTCCGGACGCAGCTCGTCGAGCAGGTCGCACAGGGTGTGGACGATCTCAAGGTTGGGCATCTCGTTCCAGCCGCCGATGTTGTAGGTCTCGCCTACCTGCCCGGCATCGAGCACGCGGCGGATGCCGGAACAGTGGTCGGTCACATAGAGCCAGTCGCGCACATTCATGCCGTCGCCGTAGATCGGCAACGGCTTGCCGGCCAGCGCGTTGACGATCATCAGCGGGATGAGCTTCTCGGGAAACTGGTAGGGGCCGTAGTTGTTGGAGCAGTTGGTGGTGAGCACCGGCAAGCCATACGTGTGGTGCCAGGCACGCACCAAGTGGTCGCTCGCCGCCTTGCTGGCCGAATACGGGCTGTTGGGCTCGTAGGGGTGGGTCTCGGTGAAGGGCGCGTCATCCTTGCCGAGGCTGCCGTAACCTCGTCGGTGCTGACATGCAAGAAGCGGAAATCGGCCTTAGCGTCGCCCTCCAGTGCCCCCAATACGCCCGCGCCGCCTCCAGCAACGTGAACGTGCCCTCGACATTGGTGCGCATAAACGCGCCAGGGCCGTGGATGCTGCGGTCGACGTGGCTCTCGGCGGCGAAATGGACGATCGCTCGAGGGCGGTGCTCGGCGAGCATGCGATCCACTAACGCGCGGTCGCAGATGTCGCCGTGCACGAAGACGTGGCGCGAATCCTTGGCCAGCGGCGCCAGTGTCTGCAGATTGCCGGCGTAAGTGAGCGCGTCGAGGTTGACTAAGCGCTCGTCGGATCGCGCCAGCCCGTCCAGCACGAAGTTACCGCCGATGAAACCGGCGCCGCCGGTGACGAGGACTGTCATGCCATC
>RFMI01000131.1 GCA_009927815.1 Betaproteobacteria bacterium
GGGTCAGCGTGTTGGCGGTGAAGCCAGACCGCTTCTGTGTGTAAAACAGGGGCTTGTCATCTGCAATGGGACTGCAGGCGATCAGATACTTGGCGATCTCGTCACGTAGCTTCTTGGACAAGAACACTGTGCGTGCCTGAGAGCCTTTGGTCTGGTTCTTGGACAGAAGTACTTCTTCGCGAACCTCACCTGTGACATCTCTGACGTCACCCACCATGACTGCAGCCACCTCCCCCACCCGCATTCCTGCCCAAGTGGTCATCAGCAGCATGATTCGATCGCGCATGGCGTGTTTGCGTCCACGCATCAGGTCCAGCAGGCGCTTGAGTTCTCGTTCTGTCAGTGTTTTGGCTTGAGCCATGTTTTTCCTCCCCAAATCAAATGATTTAACTGCACACAGTGTGCTTTCTTTTATTCGTCTTCGCGACCAGAAAAGGGTCAGCAATAAACGCATTTGATTTCAAGTGGTTATAGCCAAACCAAAGAGACTAGTAATTCCCTTTGATTAGTGAGTGAGACGCTTCGCGTTCACTCGGTTCTTCGCTTGCGCTCGAACCCCTTTTGTCTTCTTCTAGGTTTCGCGAGATTGAATAAATGTCGATTATTTATGATTGATGGGCTTTCGCCAGATTCAATCCACACTGAGCCGTAGCACTGGCTCAGTGTGGTTGGATGACTTTCGCCGAGTTCTCCACCACAGCACTTCGGCACAACCATCTTCTGGACAAGGGCGGTTTCGCTGTCTCCTTTTCCGTGCCGCTTTGAAACGCAACAGTTGCGACAACTGAAGTGCCAATCGTCGCTGTGCTTGCAAGTTGCCGTGTACGCATTGCTTGCTCGTGGTCCTCAAGCCCGCAGGCTTTGACCTCGTGTTCGTTTACTTCTCTTCGGGTCAGTCGGCGCACAACGCCGATAGCAGTCCAGATGGATCTCACCTGGGTTAGTGACCTCGAATCTCCGCTACCGCTCAGAACTTCCATCCCCCTGCTCGTGCTCGGCGAGGTCTAGGGCGCATCATGTCTAGGCTGCGCTGGCCTTTTGGTTCGGTAGTAACTGGTCAGGGCTGGCGCTGGTCATCGCTTCCCCCGTCACAGTTATTTA
>RFMI01000073.1 GCA_009927815.1 Betaproteobacteria bacterium
GCCAGCGCGATCAGCCCCACACCGGCCACCATCACGCACCCCGCCAGCAGATTGCGACGCAGATTCGGCTCGCCCAGCCAGAGCGCCCCGAGCACGATGCCCCACAGCAGACTGGTGCGCTTAACCGCAATCATGTACGCCGTCTTGACCCCGACCAGCGCGACGAAATGGGTCAGGATCATCAGCGCCATCCAGCCAGTGACCGCCCACAACCAGCGGTTGCGCCACGGCAGCGAGCGCAATGTGCGCAGACGCGGGTCCAGCCCAATCCAAGCGGCGATGCCCACCAGCGTGAAGTACAGCGCTCCCAGAAACACGGGTGGCAGCAGCGCCAGCGGTGCCCGGCTGAAGATCGCAGTAAAGGCGTAGATGCTGGCCGCCAGCAGCATCAGCCGCGAGGCGCGGTTGCGCAATGGCGCAGTGAGCGGGCGATGCCAGCCATCGCGCCACTCGCCGATGTTGAGCAGCCAGGCACCAGCGAACACCAGCAGAATTCCGGCCACGCCTGTGGCGCTGACCGCCTCGCCCAGGATCGGCCCGCCGATGCCGGCCACCAGCACCGGCGTAAAGGCGTGATACGGCATCGACTGCGACAGGTCGGCGCCCTGGATCGACTTCAGGTAGAAGCCGACGGCAATCACCTCGAGGATGGCCGACGGGACCAGCCACGCCCAGGTAACCGCTGGAACATCGGCTGGCCAGGTGGCGACCAGCACCGGCAGCATCACTAGCAGCGGCAAACAACAGCGCGCCACCGACAGCTGGCGAGGCGTCAGCTCGGCGAGACCGCGCTTGGTGCTGGCATCGGCCATGGCCATGCCGAAGGCGCACACCAGCGCCCAGAGCATCCAGCTCATGGCGCGGGCCGATCAGCCGTTCTGGCTTTTCGCGCGCTCGATACCCGTAACGATCTCGTCGCGGGCAGCTTCAGGACCTTTCCAGCCCTTGACCTTGACCCACTTGCCGGCTTCGAGATCCTTGTAGTGCTCGAAAAAGTGCTTGATCTGCAGCAGACGCTCGGGTTGCAGATCTTCGGGCTTTTGCCAGTGGCGGTAGATCGGCAGGATCTTGTCGACCGGAACCGCCAGCAGTTTGGCGTCGCCACCAGCCTCGTCTTCCATTTCGAGCAGACCCAGCGCGCGGCAGCGCACAACGGCTCCGGCATGGACTGGGAACGGCGTCACCACAAGCACGTCCACCGGATCGCCATCGTCAGAGATGGTGCCCGGCACGTAGCCGTAGTTACAGGGATAGTGCATCGAGGTCATCATGAAACGATCGACAAACAGGGCGCCAGATTCCTTGTCTACCTCGTATTTGATCGGGTCCGAGTGGGCCGGGATCTCGATGATGACGTTGAACTCTTCGGGCGCTTTGTCGCCGGGGGGAACGTTGTACAGGGCCACTCTTGGGCCTCCTTGCGGATCGGTTGTGCAGCGCGGCATTGTACTCGCCGACGCCCGATTTTGCGGCTCTGCAGCATCGCACTGACTGAAAAAAACCCGGTTTCGGCGTTGCTAGACACGCTCCAAACGGCCGATACTCCGGCTGGGCCGGATGGAATGTCCGGCTATAACCAGAACAACACCCGATATCACGACTGAAGGAGATGACGATGCATGAGGGCATTCTTCTCGCCCTGCTCTGTGGCGCGGCAGCGATTGTGTACGGCTTGGTGTCGAGCCGCTGGATCATTGCGCAACCCACCGGTAACGACCGGATGCGTGAAATCGCTGCGGCGATCGAAGCCGGCGCCTCGGCCTATCTGGGACGCCAATACCGCACCATCGCGCTGGTTGGCGTGGTGCTGTTCGTGCTCATCGCGATCTTCCTTGAGCCGTTGACAGCGGCTGGCTTTGCCATTGGCGCGGTGCTCTCGGGTGCCGCAGGGTTCATCGGCATGAACATCAACGTTCGCGCCAATGTTCGTACCGCCGAAGCCGCACGCAACGGCATCAACCCGGCGCTGGCGGTGGCCTTTCGCGGTGGCGCCATCACCGGCATGTTCGTTATCGGCCTCGGGCTGGTGGGTGTGGCCGGCTTCTACGCCTTCCTCATCAACGGCAACCCGGGCGGTGACATGCACCATACGCTGGAGCCGCTGATCGGCCTCGCATTCGGTTCGTCACTGATCTCGATCTTTGCGCGTCTGGGTGGTGGCATCTTCACCAAGGGCGCGGATGTGGGCGCCGACCTTGTGGGCAAGGTCGAGGCCGGCATTCCCGAGGATGACCCGCGCAACCCGGCGGTGATCGCTGACAACGTTGGCGACAACGTCGGCGACTGCGCCGGCATGGCTGCCGACCTGTTCGAAACCTATGCAGTGACAGTGATCGCCACCATGCTGCTGGGTGCACTCACCTTGTCGGGCAACAGCGCCAATGCTGCTGCTTACCCGCTGGCGCTGGGCGGCGTCTCGGTGATCGCCTCGATTATCGGCACGTATTTTGTGAGCTACTCGGGCACCGGCAAGATCATGACCGCGCTGTACAAGGGACTGATCGTCGCTGCCGTGCTGAGCCTGGTGGCGTTCTGGTTCGTCACTGGCTGGCTGATGGGCGACTCCGGTATCCCGGCGATCAACCTCTGGGGCGCGTGTCTGGTGGGCATCGTCCTGACCGGAGCCATGGTGGTGATCACCGAGTACTACACCGCGACCGAATACGGCCCGGTGCGCCACGTCGCCAAGGCCTGCGAAACCGGCCATGCGACCAACATCATCGCCGGCATCGCCGTGTCGATGCGTTCCACCGCGCTGCCGGTGCTGAGCGTGTGCATCGCAATCGGTGCGTCGTACGCACTGGCGGGCCTCTATGGCATCGCCATCGCCGCCACCGCGATGTTGAGCATGGCGGGCATCATCGTCGCGCTGGATGCCTACGGCCCGATCACCGACAACGCCGGTGGCATTGCCGAAATGGCCGGTCTGCCGTCGAGCGTGCGGGATGTGACCGACCCCTTGGACGCAGTGGGCAACACCACCAAGGCGGTGACCAAGGGCTACGCCATCGGCTCAGCAGGCTTGGCGGCGCTGGTGTTGTTTGCCGACTACACCAACGCGCTCAAGGGCGCGGGCCTCAACGCCAGCTTTGACTTGTCCGACCACATGGTGATTATCGGCTTGTTCATCGGCGGGCTAATCCCCTTCCTGTTTGGCGCGATGGCCATGGAAGCAGTGGGCCGCTGCGCCGGGGCTGTGGTGGAAGAGGTGCGTCGCCAGTTCCGCGAGATCAAGGGCATCATGGACGGCAGTGGCAAGCCCGAATACGGCCGCGCCGTGGACATGCTCACCGCCGCCGCGATCAAGGAGATGATCGTGCCGTCGCTGCTGCCGGTGATCGTGCCGATCTTGGTTGGTGTGTTCCTGGGCCCGCAGGCGCTGGGTGGCCTGCTGATGGGCACCATCATCACCGGCCTGTTCGTTGCCATCAGCATGTGTACCGGTGGCGGTGCCTGGGACAACGCCAAGAAGTACATCGAAGACGGTCATCACGGTGGCAAGGGCTCCGAGGCCCACAAAGCCGCCGTGACTGGCGACACGGTGGGCGACCCCTACAAGGACACCGCCGGCCCGGCCGTCAACCCGCTGATCAAGATCATCAACATCGTCGCGCTGCTGATCGTACCGCTGATCGGCTAAAGCACGCAGCGCACACCGGTGCCCCGCAGGCCGCAATAGCCTGCGGGGTGCTTGTCTAGATACTGCTGATGGTCTGGCTCGGCGTACCAAAACGCGGGCGCCTCGATGATTTCGGTGGTGATGACCCCGTGACCAGCAGCGCGCAAGGCGGCTGTGTAAGCCGCAGCGGCCGCGCGTGCCTGCTCCAGGTGTTCCGGCGTGGTGGCGTGGATCACTGAACGGTATTGACTGCCGGTGTCGTTGCCTTGGCGCATGCCCTGCGTCGGATCGTGCGACTCAAAGAACACTCTCAACAGATCGCTGTAGCCGATGACTGCAGGATCGAAAACGACTCGCACCACCTCCGAGTGACCCGTCAAGCCGGTGCACACCTCGGCGTAGGTGGGGTTTGGCGTGAAGCCGCCCGCATAGCCGACCGCCGTTGTCCACACCCCCGGCTGTTGCCAAAAACGCCGCTCGGCGCCCCAGAAACAGCCCATGCCGAACACGGCTTCGGCAAGACCCTCGGGCCATGGCGGCTGCAGCGGATTGCCGCTGACCTCGTGCCGCGCCGGCACCGGCATTGGCGTGCTACGGCCAGGCAGGGCCTCGGCGGCGCTGATGAGTCGTGTCAGCCCCATTAGTAATCGTCCTCTTCGTCCTCGTCCGGGTCTTCGTCTTCCTCTTCGTCCTCGACCAAGTTGCTGGCGTCGCCACGGACGTGCAGGTGCAGCATGTCGCCGTCATTGCCCAGCAGCTCGTACTCGATGTCCTCGAGTGCGGTGTTGTCCACCAGCAACTCGGACAGCAGCTCCATGACACGGTCGCGGTCGTTGTCGATGACGTCGTCAAGCTCGATGGCCACCACTCCCTCGACCACGCCGTCGGCGTCCATCTGACGACGGATCTGAGCGGCGGTGAGCGGGCGGGTGAGCAATTCGTAATCCATACAGGTTCTCCATCAGGTTGCGGAACTTGGCCACGGCGGGGGGTTCCTAATGCAGTCCCGAGCCGCTTGAGTCTGTTCGCGGTTCGGCCGCCATCTATTCTGGAGGTTCCAATGAAGTTTTTGAGTGCCCTGATGCTTGCCACCGCCGCCACCACTGTGTCGGCCGAACCCGCGAGCAAGGTCGACATGTCCTACTTCTACGACGTCGCCGTATTTGAGGTGACCTTGGCCGGCGACTACAAGCCTGCGCTCAGCGCAATGGGGCAACAAACCGTCAACCCTGATGACGTCCACCAAGACCTCGGCCCGACCCGCATCGATAGCGGTCAGTACAAGGGCTTCGACGTGATGGCGCTGGTTGGTGAACTGCGCAAGAACAGCACCCCGACCAACCCGCCGCGGCTGGTCGCCAACGTCGCCGTCCCCAAGGGCGACACCTTGAGGGTGCCGTGCGGGGTCGGCAGCAACATCGACCTCGACTTCACTCAGGCTGCCGAAGCCGACAATCAACCGGCCACGGTGATGGCGCGTTACCTGACCATGTTCGTAGCCGACCGCGAGGTGGCTGACATCGGTCTCGGTCTGATCGGCAAGATGGAAGCTGCGGGCGACGTTCCGCTCAAGTTCCAGACGCACAGCGGCGAGACGCTGGCCGTGTCGATGTTGCGCCCAGGACCCGAAGGCAAGAAAGAGGGCTGCGTGGTGTTGCTGCGCCCCTGACCGGCGTTGACGACCCGCGCCGTGCGTTGACCGGGCTTTGTCAGCCGCTTATAATTTCGGGCTCGCTTCCCCGATAGCTCAGTCGGTAGAGCAACGGACTGTTAATCCGTGTGTCCCTGGTTCGAGCCCAGGTCGGGGAGCCAAATCTCGAACAGCACAACAGCCTGATCGGCAACGATCGGGCTGTTTTGTTTTGGACCCATTATCAATTTGCCCCCGCCGACCGGAATATCTTCCATTGGGCGACAAACTTGTCTAACGTGACCAATCGTCGCGTTGTCTAGGACAAACGACGTATTCCCGACATCTAAGGGTACGTTAAGCACATGCAGATTGAACTTCACGACCGTTTGTTGGACATCCCCCGCGACGTGTTGGTGCGGGTGGTCTACCAAAGCCGCACCGATATGGACGACCACGAGCTGGAGCAAGTGATCGCGACCTCCCAGCGCAACAACGCAGTGACAGGCATCACCGGCGTGCTAGTTCACAGTGACGGACTGTTGATGCAGGTGCTGGAGGGTGGTGCTGACGTGGTGAGCGCCCTGCTCACGGTGATCGAAGATGACCCGCGGCACTGCGATTTCGACCTTGTCCGCCTTGACGCGGTAACAGAGCGAAGCTTCGGGGACTGGTCGATGAACCGCATCGAGCTCGAGAGCCGCCGCCTGATCCAGATCCTCTACGCGTATATCAACCGCGAGCCCGGCGCCAGCCAGCTGCTCCGCGACTACGCGGCAGGTGGCGGCTGGAAGCGTCTGTCCGCGCTTGAATCAAAGCACCCGCCCCTGCAAGGCCACACCCAGCGCGCGGTTCAGTAAAGCCCCGAGTATTGAGGGCGCCCCGCGGCGCTCATCGTTGGATTTACAACCGGTCGCCCGAGCGCAACACCCGCGCCATCTGGTTGGTCAAGGCTTCGATGCCCTCAAGCAATTCGTTGGACTTCTTCAGGATCATTGGCAAGGCATTGGGCAATGCCGCCGGATCCAGCTCGAGCAACTGCGCATATCCGGTGATGACGTTGAGCTGTGAGCGCAGGTCATGCCGAACCTTTTCGAGGTACGCCAGCGCGACATTGACGGTGACCACATCCAAAGTGACCTCATCAGCATCTGCAACGAGTTCCGGCAGCTTCAGAGACGGCAGATCGGCAGGAACTGGCTCGAACGGCTGACTACGGCCCTCAGCACACACCCGAGCCACGGTCTGAATAAAAGCGGGGATGTCGGTAATGGGCTTTCGGATATAAGCGGACCATGGCGCAGGCCCCGCAAGCTCAGGTGCCGGATTGCCAGAGACCATGATCACCGGCGTCTTCCTCACGCTGAACGACGGCGAGCGGCGAAGGGTCTCGAGCAAAGTGCCACCGTCCAAACCTGGCATCGAGTAGTCCAGCAACACGAGGTCGACACCCAGCTCCATCGCGCGAAACAGACCCTCGCGAGCGCTCGAGTAGGTGTGTATCTCGAAGGCTTGCTCACCGGCAAAGATGGCACGAATCAGCTCCAAAGCCGAGGGTTCGTTGTCAATCGCCACAACGGTGTAGCGGCCGCTGAGCGACCAGCCCAGGCTAGCAACGCTGGTTTCCTGATTTTCCGCCATCACCCCCCCCGAGAACGCACAGCCGTCACGAAATAGACTGACTCTAAAACTTTGCTTAAACTACACCTGTAGCTCTTTGGATTATAGACGCCACGCCGGCAATTTTCGGCAATTTGAAGCGGTTCCAGATTAGCTCGAGGCGCCCTTGCAACACCCACTTGCCCCACATACCCGTGTGCCCGAAAGCGACGCGACGGCGCGGCGTGTAATCGTCGCCGATGACGACCCAATCGGCCGCTTGGTCGCCAGCGAGGTGCTGCGACGGCTTGGTCTACACGTGACGGAAGCGTCGGACGGACGAGCCGCTGTGGACGCTTTCTGCAGTGGGGCCGCTGATCTGGTTTTTCTGGACTGCTGCATGCCAGTGATGGACGGCTACGCGGCGGCCGCTGAGATCCGCCGACTCGAGACCGCCGGGGAGCATGTGCCGATCGTCGCGCTCACCGGCAAGGCCAGCGCCAATGACCGACAACGCTGCCTCGACGCTGGCATGGACGATGTGCTGACCAAACCCTTCGCGCTTCCCGTGCTGCGCGAGACCTTGGCCCGATGGCTTGATTCGCCCGAGCGCTGAATGAGGACATACCTGCGAGCCGCCTGGCACCTGGCGATCGGAGTGGCCGTCGCTCTCACAGCTTCGGCCGCAAGCGCTCAGCCCGACCTGCTCGATATCCCGATGGAAGGGCTGGTCGCCAGCGACGTGCAGTCAGCGGCCCGTGTCGCTAAACAATTGAGCGAATCAAACGCCGCGGTGAGCATCGTCACTGCCGAAGACATTCGCACCTTTGGTTACCGGACGCTGGGCGAAGTGCTTAACAGCATGCGCGGGCTCTACACCACCTCGGATCGGCGCTATCAGTTCCCGGGCGGCCGCGCCTACGGCGTTCCGGGCGACTTTGCCGGCCGCATCCGACTGCTGATCGACGGCTACGCCACCCAAGACAACCTCTCGGGGCAACTGTATCTGGACGAGTCCGGCCTGATCGACATCGACCTGATCGACCGTGTCGAGTACATCCCGGGGCCAGGCGGCGTCAATTACGGTCAAGGCGCATTCTTCGGCGTGATCAACGTCATCACCAAGAATGGTCGAGATTTCAATGGCTTGAGACTCTCGGGGGAGGCCGGCAGTTACAACACCTTTCGCAAGCGGGCCACCTTCGGCAAGCAGTTCGACAATGGCGCCGACCTGTTGCTGTCGTATTCGCGGCTAAACAGCGTCGGCCAGGATTTCGATTTCCCCTACTTTGCGGCGACCACCGGCAACGGCCGGGCAGCCGGCATGGACGGCGAGCACAACGAGCGCATCTTTCTAAAGTTTCAATATCAGAACTTTTCGCTAGAAGCCGGCCACGTACAACGCACCAAACAGTCGCCGCTGCCGCGCGACGAGCTTGGTTTCGGCAAACCGTATCAGACCGATGACACCCAAGATTTCGTCCAGCTGAACTACGACTACGCCTTGGGCAGTTCGCTCAGGGGCAGCACCCGCGCCTTTGCCGGCCAGTATCTCGACCATGCCTACCGCGGCTACAACGAATACGCCGCTACCCTGCAAGGCTTGGCTGGCGCACCACCCGGCGCCGTCGCGGCGATGCGCAATCGTGGCAAAGGTGCCTGGACCGGCATCGACCAGCAACTGGTCTACACCGGGATTGCTGGTCACACGCTGACCCTTGGCGCCGAGTACCGCCGTGACCCCAACATTGATTTTTACAATCAGTCACTCACCTCGAGCGGTCGCCGCAGCGACTACGATTTTCCGATCGCCTCGCTCGACAGCTCCACGTGGGGCCTGCGCTTTGCCGATGAGCTGCGACTTGGCGAGCATTGGACTGCCAACGTCGGCGCCCGCTACGACAGACCGCAACTGGGTGTGTGCCAGTTCATCCGGCCTGGCACGCCAGCGCCAGTGCCCTTTGTGCTTCCGCGTTCGAAGACCACCAGCCATTGCATCGACTACCCCTACCAGCCGCAATGGAGCCCGCGCGCCGGCTTGGTCTGGCAGGCGGATGCCCGCACCACGCTCAAAGCTTCGTGGGCGGAGGCGAACCGCATGCCAACGCCGCTGGAGCTGCCGTTCGACCAAGCCTACGTGCGCCCCGAACGGGTCGAAACGCGCGAACTGGTGCTAATCCGTGACTTTGGCTCCCTGTGGCGGTTCACCGGGTCGGTGTACGACTACCACGTTAGCGACGCTCAATACATCGACGACCGCGGCTATCGCCACTACGACGGGAAGATCAACCCGTACGGCGCGGAAGTGCAACTCGACACATCGTGGGGCCGTTGGTCGCTGCGTGGAAGCGTGGCGTGGCGCCAGAGCGACGTGCCCGACAAAGCATTGGCCAACTCCCCGCGCTGGCTGGGCAAGTTCAATCTAGGCATGCCACTTTGGAACGAGTGGCTGCGCGGCGGCTTGGAGGCGCAGTTCCTCGACAGCCGCTATGGCCAATTTGCCCGCAGCGGTGTCGTGCCAGCCGACGAGACCGCACAGAACGCCTTGCGCGGCATGGCGGGACCGGTCATCGCTGACAACCGAAAACTGCCACCGGTCACCCTGGTCAACTTCACGGTGTCGTCCGTCAAGGCGTGGCATGGCGTGTCCGGCGCATTGAGCGTCAAGAACCTGCTCGACCGGCGCTGGGACGCCGTGGCACCCACCGCTTACGCTTCGGCCAGCAGCGGTTCATCGGCACCCGACCTGATGTTCGACCGCGTGCCGATGGATGGCCGCTCGATCTGGCTACAACTCCATTACGACCTCGGATTTTGAGATGCAGCGAGGCCGTGCCCTGATGGTTGCCGCATTGCATCTGGCTGTGCTGGCCGGGCCGCGGGATCTGCACGCCGAGCCGATCCCGGAATACGAGCTGAAGGCAGCGTACCTCTACAACTTCATGAACTACACGACCTGGCCCGAGTTGCCCAATCTGTTGAGGCTGTGCGTACTCGGTCCCGACAACTTTGGGGGAGCGCTCGAAAAGCTCTCTGCACGCACCGTCCAAGGCAAGCCAATCCGTATCGCATCGCTGAACTCGCCGGCTCAAGCTCGAGGCTGCCAGTTGTTGTTCGTCACCGAACGCGAAGCCGGAAATATGGACACCATCGAGCGGCTGCTGGGTGATGCCCCGACTCTGGTCGTCACCGATACACCAACCACCCCCGCCGCGGCGATTCAGCTCGCTCTCCAGAATGGCCGTTTGGTGTTCGACGTCGACCTTGCACGTCTACGACGATCGGGCCTGATGGTCTCGGCCAAGGTGCTGAGCCTGGCTCGGTCGACGCGGAACTGAGCCATGCCACTCGACGCCCTCCGCCAAGGGGACCTGGGTCCATACTCGGTCATCCACCGGATTGAGCGCGTGGTGTTTGGCACTTTGCTGCTGGCACTGACTCTCGCCTTTTTTGTGGTGCTGTGGTCTGAGCTTGCAGGACGCCGGCAAGCGTTCGAGACCCAGTCACGCGTTTGGCTGGCCGGACTCGCGGTGCAGCTCGAGCCATCGATGCAATTCATGGACGCGCTTGCCGCAGCCGAATTCGCGTCGCAGGCGCGCCGCTACCCACACTTCCAAGCCATCACGGTGTTCACGAGCGGGAGCGTCTTTAGCGCCGGAGGGGAGCCGGTGGTGCGCTTCCAAGACCTTGGCCAGATGCCCATACGGTCGATCGAGGAGGCCCTGCCGACGCGAGGAAAGCATCCACTCGAACCCAGCATCGTCATCCGTCAGCCCATCCAAGGTCCCACCGGTGACCTCGGTCAGGTGGTGGTGCGCCTCGGCACCGAACACCTGTGGTCCGATTTTTTCAAATTTGCCGGTTTGCTGGGCTTTGCGACGGCCATCGCCGGGGTGTCCGCGGGCTTCATCATGCGAAAGATGTTGCGCAAGCTGATGCAGCCGCTGCTCGTGATGCAGCAGACCATGGCCGAAGTGGCGACATCCAGCGATTACTCGAGGCGAGTGCAGGCCAACGGCCTTAATGACCGGGACGAATTTGCCCACTTAGCGCAGGGCCTCAACGCAATGCTGGCGCAGGTCGAAGCGCGCGACGCACTGCTGGCGCAGAGCAACCAGACCATGCTGGCGCTCAAGAATGCCGCCGAGCGGGCCGCCGAGAGCAAAACGCAGTTTCTGTCGACCATGAGCCATGAGCTGCGCACTCCGTTGGCCGGTGTGATTGGCCTGCTCAAGCTGGTGCTGCGGGACTCGACGCTGTCGAAGCCCGACCAAGAGCGCCTGCAACGTGCGCGTACAAACGCAGAGACCTTGATGACTATGGTCAACGAACTGCTCGACATGGCGAAGATCGAGGCCGGCAAGATCACCATCGAACACATCGAATTCAGCGTGTTCGCGGTCGTCGACGATGCAGTGGCCCTACTCGCCGAATTCGCCGAAGAGAAACTGCTCGACCTGCGTCTGGAGATCGATTCGGCCGTGCCCCAATGGTTGCGGGGCGATCCGGTACGGATCCGTCAGGTGCTCATCAACCTGATCGGCAATGCCCTCAAGTTCACTTCGACCGGCAGCGTTCAGGTGGTGGTGACACGGGCACCCATGAGCGACGCGGTCGACCCGCAGCCGGGCGAACTGGTGCGGCTGCGCTTCGCTGTGATCGACACGGGAATCGGTATCGAAGCCAAGGCCCTCGACCGTCTGTTCGATCGCTTTGAGCAAGCCGACTCCAGCACCACCCGTCGGTTTGGCGGCACCGGGCTGGGGCTGGCCATCTGCAAAGAACTGGTCGAGATGATGGACGGGCAGATCGGCGTCGACAGCCGACTGGGCCACGGCAGCACCTTCCACTTCGAGTTGCCGCTGCTGATGTGTCAGGACCCCGCACACGAGGTCGGCGTCTCTCGAGACGCCTCGAAATACAGCCTTGAGGTGCTGGTCGCTGAAGACATCGACACCAACCAGCTGCTGGTCCGAAGCCTGCTAGAGGACCAAGGTCACCGGTGCACCATCGCCGCCGATGGCGAGCAGGCGCTGCACCAACTGGCGTCTGGCAATCGCTTCGACGTCGTCATCATGGACATTCGCATGCCGCACATGGATGGCATCGCGGCCACCCGTCATCTGCGCAGTGGTCGTTGGGGCGAATTGAGCTTCCCCGAGCCGAACCTGCCGGTGATCGGAGCATCGGCCAACGACAGCGGATCCGATCGCAGGGCCTGTCTTGCCGCCGGCATGAACGACCTGATGGGCAAACCGCTGGAGGAAGGCCCGCTGCGTAGAGCCCTGCACAGCGTGGTCGAGCAACGGCTCGCCGAGGGTGTGACGCTGCGCGACAAGCTTTTGACCACCGAAAACTTGGTTGATGATCTGCGTCCGCGCCTGCTGGAAATGTTCGGAACGGCCGCACCGGAGCGGCTGCAACAGATCGAGGCGGCATTGCGAGTCGACGACTGGGACGCCGCCGCCATGGTGATGCACAGCATCAAGGGCAGCGCGGCCTACCTTTGGCCAGACGGTGCGCTGACGCGCCAAGCTGCGGAGATGGAAGAGCTGGCGGAGCAACGGCGATCGGACGACTTCCGTGCAGCTCTACCGAAGCTGCGCGCGGCCCTCGACCAGAGCCTGCGGCAGGGCTGAACGCCACTGCCGCAGGCTGGCCGGTCAGTCGATGGTCGCCTTGCTGCGCAGGTCTTGCACCATCTTCTCGATGGCCCGACGCTGCATGAACTGCGTGAGTTCGCCGCGCACCTGGTCGATCGACGGGGCCTGAGCCTTGCGCACGTCGTCGACGCGGATGATGTGGAAACCGAAATCGGTCTTCACCGGCTCGCTGGTCTCGCCCTTCTTGAGCTTGACCATGGCATCGAGGAAGGGCTTCACCAACTGCGCGTCCGCACGCACCCAGCCGAGTTCGCCGCCCTTGGACTTGGTGCCGCTGTCCTGGCTCAAGGTCTCGGCAAGCTTCTCGAACTTCTCACCCTTTTTCAGGCGCGCCAGCACCGCCTTGGCGGCTTTGTCGTCCTTGACCAAAATATGACGGGTGGCGAACTCGTCGATCTTGGCCAGATCGGCTTTTAGGCTGTCGTACTCGCCTTGAAGGTCAGCATCACTCACCGGATGGTCCTTGGCCCAAGTCTGCAGGTAGCTATTGACCAGCAGATTCGAGCGTGCCAGTTCGAGCTGCTCACGCACGTCGTCGCGCTTTTCGACGCCAGCTTTAACCGCTTCTTGCACGATCAGCTCACGGGCGATCAACTCGTCCTTGAGGCGGGTGCGCAGCTCGGGCGTGTCCTGCTGACCTTGTCCAGCGAGTTGGCGGATCGCCGAATCCACCTGCGACTGGCGGATTGCGGTGCCGTTGACGCGGGCCACCACCGCATCGTCGGCGGCATAGGCGGGTGACAGGGCGGCCATGCAGGCCAGGGCGAGGGTGAGACGCTTCATGGGGGTTCTCCGTGGGTAAGCGCGTACGAGTCAGAGGCCGGCCTCGGCCGGGGTGAGTGCGGTGATTGCCAGCGCATGCAATCGCGTCGGCATCAGGTCGTGGACAACGGAATACACCTTGCGGTGCCGCGCAACAGTGCCCAGTCCATCAAATTGGGGCGAAACGATGCGCACGGTGAGGTGGCCGCCGCCATTGCTGCCGGCATGGCCAGCGTGACGGTCACTGTCGTCGCGCAGATCCAGGGCAGCCGGCGACAAGGCCTGCAGGCGGCTACTCACCTCGTCGACCAGGGTCAGAGTCACTGCGGGAAGGTCTTGCGGAACGGCTTGACCGTGACCCGCGCGTAGACGCCGGCCGCAACGTAGGGGTCGGCGTCGGCCCAGGCTTGCGCGTCGGCGAGCGAGTCGAACTGCGCGACGATCAGGCTGCCGCTGAAACCCGCCGCGCCCGGGTCTTCGCTGTCGATGGCCGGATGCGGACCGGCCAGCAGCAACCGGCCATCGGCCTGCAAGGCCTGCAAGCGCTCGAGATGCGCCGGGCGCGCCTGCAGGCGCAGCGGCAGCGACTCGGGGTGGTCTTCGGAGAGGATGGCGTAAAGCATTGGGCAGCCTGTAAGAGTGTTGACGTGGGGGTGATTCGGTTGCGCCGCAATCCAAGGGAGATCAGGCATTGGCGTGCGTTTTCATCGAAAACGCGCTCAGTGGTGCTTGTGGGTCTCCTCGGGCAGGTGCCGCGACAGCCAGACGCCCTGTGCGGCGACAAACACCAGCATCAACCCGAGACCGCCATAGACCTTGAAACTGACCCAGGTGGCCTCGTCAAAATTGTAGGCGATCAGCAGATTGAGACCACCCATCGCGGCGAAGAACAACACCCACGCCAGATTCAGGCGCGACCACAGCGCGGCAGGCAACTGCAGTTCGGCCGACAGCATGCGCTCGATCAAATTGCGCCGCAGCAGCCAAGCCGAGCCGCCGAGCGTGAGCGCGAACGCCCAGTACAGCAAAGTGGGCTTCCACATAATAAAGAGGGGATTTTGCAGCCACAGCGTGAGTCCGCCCATGACGACAATGATGGCCAGACTGACCCACAGCATGGCGTCGACGCGACGACGCAGCGCCAGCAGCGTCGACACCTGCACGACGCTGGCGGCGATGGCCACCGCAGTGGCCAACAAGATCGGCGCGATGGCGTCGGCGACTCCCGTGACGCCCACGTGCGCCAGCCACTTGGAGGCCACAGCGGCGTCATGCCCGGCCCACTTGTAGGCGGCGAAGAACAGGATGACCGGCAGCAGATCGAAGAGGAATTTCACGGCGCCGATGATAGCATCGGACCATGTCGCAAACCCCTGATTCTGCAAGCGCCGGCGCTCGCACCCGGATCGACAAATGGCTATGGGCGGCGCGGTTCTTCAAGACCCGCAGCCTGGCCACCCAGGCGGTGGATGGTGGCAAGGTGCGACTCAACGGCGAGCGCATCAAGCCGGCGAAAGAGGTGAAGGCTGGCGACACCGTGGTCGCACGCATCGGCGAACGCGAGATCGAAGTGGCGGTGCTGGCGGTCGCCGACAAGCGTGGCAGCGCCGCGATCGCCCAGACCCTCTACGCCGAATCAGCGGACAGCGTCGCCCGCCGCGAGGCGCAACGCGACCAGCGCCAGCTGGTGCAGGACCCGGCGGCCAGCATCAGCGGCGGCCGTCCGACCAAACGCGACCGCCGTCAGTTGGGTCGTCTGCACGACTAGGCGCCGCTCAGACAACGCGCACTTCCGGCTCGAGGGTCACGCCGAAGGTCTGCGACACGCTGTCACGCACCTGCTGCGCCAGAACCCAGATCTGTCCGCCAGTGGCATCGCCGTGGTTGACCAACACCAGCGCATGGCTGGCGTGCACGCCAGCATCCCCTTCGCGGCGTCCCTTCCAGCCGCAGGCCTCGATCAGCCAGCCCGCCGGCAGCTTGACGCCCCCATAAGCGACGAATTGCGGCATGGTCGGATGCTGATTGCGCAGATACGCCGCTTGCGCTTCCGACACCACCGGGTTGCGAAAGAAGCTGCCAGCGTTGCCGATAACGGCCGGGTCCGGCAGCTTGCGCCGACGAATGGCGCTGACCGCATCGGCCACATCGCGAGGCGCCGGCGCGTGGATACTGCGGTCGGCCAACTCCTGGCGGATCTCGCCGTAGTCGAGTTCGAGCTCGGGCTTGCGCGACAAACGAAACGCCACCCGTGTCACCAGACGGTCTGCCAGCTCGCGCTTGAACACGCTGTCGCGATAGCCGAACTGACAGTCGGCGTTGTAGTGGGTCTGCAGACGGCCGCGGATCCAATCGAAGGTCTCGACCCAGAGCAGCCGGTCACGCAATTCCACGCCATAGGCGCCGATGTTCTGGATTGGCGCGGCGCCGACCGTGCCCGGAATCAACGCGAGATTCTCGAGACCAGCCAGACCGAGACCGAGGGTCCAGTGCACGAAGCCGTCCCAGGGCTCGCCAGCACCGCCAATGACCGTAACGGCATCACCAGCGCCCGCCTCGACTTCGCGTTCGCGGATGTCCGGCAGCACCACCAGCCCCGGCCAGTCGCGGGTGAACAAGACATTGCTACCGCCCCCCAGGATCAAGCGGGGCTGCGCACACAGCTGCCGGTTGCGCAGCAGGTCGCGCACCTCACCGGCATGACGAACGCGCACCGCCGTGGCTGCGGTGGCGTCCACGCCAAACGTGTTCAGCAGTTTAAGGTTGAGCCGGGTCTCGATCTGCACGGGTCAGGGATGGGCGTCGGGTGAGGCCGCCCACGTCGTCTTACAATGACAGCCATTGTGCACTGAGCCACCCATCGCCACGCCATGCTGATCGTCCTTTCGCCCGCCAAGTCGCTCGATTACGCCACGCCCGCCCACGTGGATGCCGCCACCGAGCCGCGCTTTGTACCGCAAAGCAGCGAACTCATCGGCATCCTGCGGCAGAAGAGCCCACAGGACATCGCCGCACTGATGGACCTCTCCGACAAACTCGCGCTGCTCAATGTCGAGCGCTACGCGACTTGGTCGCCCGAATTCACGCCGGCCAACAGCAAGCAGGCCGTTCTGGCATTTGACGGCGATGTCTACGACGGCCTGTCGGCTCGCACTCTGTCAGCCGACGATCTGACCTGGGCGCAGGCGCATGTGCGCATCCTCTCGGGGCTTTACGGCGCGTTGCGCCCGCTCGACCGCATGCAGCCCTACCGCCTCGAGATGGGCACGACGCTGCCCAACCCCGGCGGCCGCGACCTCTACGCCTTCTGGGGCGGTCGCATCGCCGAGTCGCTCAACGCCGATTTCGGTGACGATCCGGCGCCAGTACTGGTCAACCTTGCCAGCGAGGAGTATTTCAAGGCTGTGGCGCCGGGTTCGCTGCGGGCGCGGGTGGTCACGCCGGTGTTCGAGGACGAGAAAGCCGGCAAATACAAGATTGTCAGCTTTTACGCCAAGAAAGCCCGCGGACTCATGACGCGCTGGGCAGTGGTGAATCGGCTTGGCGACGTTGAGGCGCTCAAGGGTTTCGACAGCGCTGGCTACCGCTTCGCACCGGACGCGTCGACGGCCGACCGCTGGATATTTCGCCGCAGCGAGGCAGCGGCCAAGTCAGCGGCCTGACAATCTTGTTGCGATAAGAGCAGCCCGGTCAGCGCAGCCTGGCAAACGCGACCTGGAGGGCGTGCTCGCCGACAAGCGGCGCAGCCCGACGCTCAGTCCGCTGCCAGTGTGTTGGCCAATGTGCCAATGCCCTCGATGGTCACTGTCACCTCGCTGCCCGGCTTGATCGGCAGTACGCCCACCGAAGTGCCGCAAGCGATGACATCCCCCGGCTGCAGGGTGAGGTCTCGCGAGATCAACGCGACCAGCCGCGCTGGTGGGCAGATCATGTCAGCCAGCGGATAGCGCTGGCGCTCGCGACCGCCCACTGTGACCACCACCTCAGCCGAAGCAACCGGCGACTCGGTACTGATGACCGGGCCGAAGCAGCCGAAACCATCAAAGCTCTTGGCGCGCGCCCACTGCGCAAAACTTGGGTCGCGCTGCAGGATCTCCAGTGCCGTGACGTCGTTGACGCAGGTGTAGCCAAAGATGTGGGCTGGCGCATCGGCCTCGCTGACGTTGCGCGTGGTCTTGCCGATGACGATGCCAAGTTCGCCCTCGTAGACGATGCGGCCGTCGTACACCGCCGGCTTAGGAATGAGGCCAGTGTGCGGGTTAAATGAGGACGGTGACTTGAGCAGCCACAGCGGCTCTTCGGGGGTGGCGTAGCTGTTCTTTTCGGCCAGGGCGTGGAAGTTGTTCCAGATAGCGACCATCTGCGTCGGCTGGCAAGGCGTGAGCCACTCGATGTCGGTCAGCGGCAGCGTCTGCCCTGTCGGCTGGTGACTGCCGAACAGATCGCCGTGATGAACCTCGACCTGGTCGCCCACAAGACGGCCAAAGCCAGTCTGTCCCGCGTGACGGAATCTGAGCCAATGCATGATGTACCTCCGGCAAAAGCCGGGACTGTACCGAGAGCGTGCGCAATCATCCAGCGCCGGCTTACACTAGGGCTTCAGCCGATCACCGAGACCACCGTGAGCCAA
>RFMI01000034.1 GCA_009927815.1 Betaproteobacteria bacterium
CCCGCCAGCAGCGCGTTGACCCGCTTCACATACGCCGCCGGGTCTTCCAGCGCACCGCCCTCGGCCAGCAGCGCCTGGTCGAACAGCACCTGCGCCAGGTCGGCGAAGCGGTCCTCGCTCTGCTCGGTATCCAGTCGCTTGACCAGCGCGTGTTCCGGGTTGATCTCGAGGGTCGGTTTGGACTCTGGCGCGCTCTGGCCGGCCGCCTTGAGCATGCGCAGCAGATGCGCCGGCAGCTCGCCCGCTTCACGCACCAGACAGGCCGGTGAGTCGGTCAGTCGCAGCGTCACGCGCACCGCCTTGGCCCGCTCGCCGAGTGCGGTCTGGACCCGCTCGACCAGTGCCTTGTGGGTCTCGGCTGCAGTCTCCTGCGCCTTCTTCTCCTCGGCATCGGCCAGGTCGCCGAGGTCGAGATCGCCCTGCGTGACGGAGACGATCTTTTTGCCGTCGAACTCGCGCAGGTGGTTGAGCATCCACTCGTCGACCCGCTCGCCGAGCAGCAGCACCTCGATGCCCTTCTTGCGGAACACCTCCAGATGCGGCGAATGGCGGGCCGCGGCGGCGCTTTCGGCGGTGATGACGTAGATGTCGGTTCTGGCCGTCTTTCATGCGTGCGACGTAGTCGCCGAGCGAAACCGTTTGTGCGTCGCCATCATTGTGGGTCGAGGCGAAGCGCAACAGCTTGGCAATGCGCTCGCGGTTGGCGAAGTCCTCGCCGGTGCCTTCCTTGAGCACCGCGCCGAAGGTGTTCCAGACTTGGCCGTACTTCTCCGGCTGGTTCTCGGCGAGGTCCTCGAGCAGGCCGAGCACCTTCTTGGTGGCACCAGCGCGGATCGCCTCGACGTCGCGTGACTGCTGCAGGATTTCGCGGGACACATTCAGCGGCAGGTCAGCGGCGTCGATCACGCCGCGGACGAAGCGCAGATAGCCTGGCAGCAGCTGGTCGGCGTTGTCCATGATGAAGACGCGTTTGACGAACAGCTTGACCCCGCGCGCGGCGTCGCGATCGTAGAGGTCAAAAGGCGCACGCGCCGGCACGTAGAGCAGCACGGTGTAGTCCTGGCGACCCTCGACACGGGCGTGCACGTGGCCGAGCGGCGGCTCGAAATCGTGCGCGACGTGCTTGTAGAACTCGGCGTACTGCTCGTCGGTGACGTCCTTGCTCCGCGTCCACAGCGCCGTGCCTTCGTTGACCTGCTCTTGTTCGCCGGTCAGCTTCATACCTTTCGATTCCTCGTCCCAGGCCTCCTTGTCCATGAGGATGGGCATCTGGATGTGGTCGGCGTAGCGGCGCAGTACCTCGCGCAACTTCCAGCCGGAGAGGAATTCGTCTTCGCCCTCTTTCAGATGCAAAGTGACTTCAGTCCCGCGCGCGGGCTTGCTAATGGTCTCGACGCTGAACTCGCCGCTGCCGTCCGACACCCACTCGACGCCCTGTTCGGCGGGCAGGCCGGCGCGGCGCGAACGCACCGTCACCCGATCGGCGACGATGAACGACGAGTAGAAGCCGACGCCGAACTGACCGATCAGGCTGGCGTCCTGTTGGGCATCCCCGGTGAGCTTGGCGAAGAACTCGCGCGTGCCGGACTTGGCGATTGTCCCCAGGTGCTCGATGGCCTCTTGGCGGCTCATGCCGATGCCGTTGTCGACGATGGTGATGGTGCGCGCAGCCTTGTCAAAGGCGACGCGGATTTGCAGGTCGGGGTCGGATTCAAGCAGACTCGCGTCCGCCAGTGACTCGAAGCGCAGCTTGTCGCAGGCATCTGACGCATTGCTGGTCAGTTCGCGCAAGACGATCTCCTTGTTGCTGTAGAGCGAATGCACCATCAGGTGCAGCAGTTGCTTGACCTCGGCCTGAAAGCCCAGTGTCTCTTTGATGTCGGACATGTTTGCCTCGATGTGTTGTCAGCGATGTTCGGGAGATGGGGTGAGGTTGACGGCTTTCAAGGCGGGAACGACCGCGCGCCAATGACATCAGAGCAGCATCCCCTTTTTGATCACCGTTTTGGAGCCCGCATGACCACCAAGCACGCCGACACCGCCGCGCCGATCCACGACCTGATGGCCACCCGCTGGAGCGGCCGCGCCTTCGACGGCAGCCGCTTGCTCGCGGCCGAGCAGGTCACCGCCTTGCTCGAGGCCGCCCGCTGGTCACCGTCCTGCTACGGCGACCAGCCGTGGCGCTTTGTGGTGTGTGACAAGGCGCGCGACGCCGGCGCCTGGCAGGCCGCGGTCGATTGCCTGGTGCCGTTCAATGCTGGCTGGGCGCAACACGCGCCGCTGCTGGTGGTGATTTGCGCCGATCCGAAGTTTGGCCACAACGGCGCCGATAATCGCTGGGCTGCCTACGACACCGGCGCTGCCACGCTGGCCCTGTGCCTGCAGGCCAACGCCATGGGCATGAGCACGCACCAGATGGGCGGCTTTGATGAGGCCAAGACCCGCGCCGCTTTCGGCATCCCGGCCGACGCGCCGATCATGGCCATCGTGGCCGTCGGCTATTTGGGCAGCGACGCTGGTCTCGACGCTGAACTGCGCGAGCGCGAGCATGCGGCCCGCGCCCGCAAGCCGCTTGGCGAGACCTTCTTTGCGGGCGGCTGGGGCAAGGCTTACGTCTAGGTTGGACGGCCGATGCGGCGTCTGCCGCGCCTGCGGAGAATCGCCGCTGCGGTGACCGTGTTGGTGGCCGCGGGGCGGTTCAGCCCCCAATCTTCGTTCAGGAGGCTTCCATGCAGCGCGGCTTCACCCTCATCGAAATGCTCATCGTCGTCGCCATCGTCGGCATCCTTGCCGCCATCGCCGTACCGCAGTACCAGGGCTACACCAAGCGTGCCAAGTTCTCGGAAGTGGTGTCGGCGGTCCAGCCTTACAAACTCGGTGTCGAAGGCTGTTACCAAACCACCGGCGCCTTGACCGCCTGCACCGCCGGCAACAATGGTGTTCCAGCTGACGCCACCACCGCAGCCGCCGACGCCGCCAAGACCAGCGTCGCGTCGGTGGCCACCGGGGCGGCTGGCGTGATCACCGCCACCGGCTCTACGGCGGTTGATGGCGCCAGTTACATCCTCGAGCCGGCGGTTCCCACGGGCGGTGCACTGGCCCTCACCTGGACGGTCAGGGACGCCAGCACCTGCAAAGCCAAGGGCTACTGCTCGTAAACTATCGGGATTCCCATTTTCCAGAGCCCACCCATGGATAGCAGCAGCGCCTTTTTGGTGGCCGTTGGTATTGTTGTCGCTGCCAAGACCCTTGCCTGGCTATTGCAACTGCGCAGCGGCAACGCCGGCATCGTCGACGCCATCTGGGCCTGGAGCCTCGGCGGACTGGCGGTGTGGTTCGCGTCCACCGGCAGCGCCGATCCGCTGCTGCGCTTGGCGATCGGCGTCATGGGGGGCGTCTGGGGCTTGCGACTGGGCTGGCATCTTTGGCTGCGCAATTGGGGTGCCGCGGAAGACTGGCGTTACGCAGGCTTCCGCGCCCGCTGGGGCGCACAGGCCAACCGCAATATGTGGTTCTTCTTCCAGTTTCAAAACCTGTTCACGCTGATGCTGGCCGCCAGTGCCTTCTGGGGGCCAGCGTTCGGCGATGGGCGGGCGACACCGCTCACACTGGTGCTGGCCGCTGCGGTTTGGCTGACGTCGGTTGTCGGCGAATCCATCGCCGATAGCAACTCGAGGCGTTCCGCCGCGATCCGGTCAATCGCGGACAGGTCTGCGACCGCGGTTTGTGGGGCTGGTCGCGCCACCCGAATTACTTTTTTGAGACCGTCCACTGGTTGGCCTACGCGGTATTGGCGTGGGGCAGCAGCGACTGGGCGTGGACGCTCGTCGCGCCGCTGGTGATGGCGTTCCTGCTGCTGAAAATGTCTGGCCTGCCCATCCTCGAGGCCGGTCTGGTCGAGCGCAAACCGGGCTATGCCGACTACATGCGTCGCACCAGCGCCTTCATTCCCTTGCCACCCAAAAAGTCCTGACATGACCCTGATCCAGATGGCCGAGCGTGGCCGGCTTCCCGATTGGCTGCTGCGCATCGGTATGCGCCGCATGATGCGCGCCCGCCTTGACGAGCCGACCGCGCGTTGGCCGCACTTGCGCGCTGCGCAGTTTCGCGACTGGCTGGCCGAGCTACGTGCCAGCCCGATTGCCATCAACACCTCGGATGCCAATGTGCAGCACTACGAGGTGCCTGCAGAGTTCTTCCACGCGCATCTGGGGCCACGTCTCAAGTACAGCTGCTGCTGGTACGAGACCGGTCGCGAGACCCTGGCCGAAGCCGAAGAGGCGATGCTCGCGATCTACGCCGAGCGGGCCCAGCTCAAGGACGGCATGCGCATCCTCGACCTCGGCTGCGGCTGGGGTTCGCTGTCGCTGTGGCTGGCCGAGCGTTACCCCAACAGCCAGATCGTTGGACTCTCCAATTCGCACGGTCAGCGCGAGTTCATCACCGCTCGGGCTGCCGAGCGCGGCTACGACAATCTGACGATCTACACCGGCAACGTGGTCGACTTCGAGTTCAACGCGGATCAGCTGGGCGGTGGTTTCGACCGAGTCATGTCGATCGAGATGTTCGAGCACATGCGCAACTACGGTCTGCTGCTGGCCAAGATCCGGGGCTGGCTCAAGGACGACGGCAAGCTGTTCGTCCACATCTTTGCCCACCCGACCTTGTCCTACCCGTACGAGGTTCGCGACGGTAGCGACTGGATGACCCAGTACTTCTTCCTCGGCGGCATCATGCCGAGCGAGCACCTGCTGGCCCACTTTCAGGACGACCTGCGCATTGTTGACCAGTGGTGGGTCGATGGCCGCCACTACCAGCAGACCAGCGAACACTGGCTGCAGGGCATGGATGGCGCGCGTGACCCGATCGAGCGCACCTTCCGCCAAGCCTACGGCGACGACTGGAAGCTTTGGGTGCAGCGTTGGCGCATGTTCTACATGGCCGTGGCCGAGTTCTTCGGTTTCGACCAGGGGCGCGAGTGGGGTGTCACGCACCTCCTGTTCGAGCCGCGCGGGCCGAGGGCATGATGATGGCAGCTGCGATGACCACAATCCGTACCGTATTGACGGCCGCACTTCTGGGGTTGGCGCTTAGCGCCGGCAACGCCATGGCCGAATCTGTGCGCTTTTACGGCTACGCCACTGATCTCGATTCCGGCAAATACCTCTACACCGAGTTGCATGAGCAACAGGTGGAGTCGGGTCAAGTCCAAACGGCCACCATCACGTACTTCGACGCCAGCGGTCGGCAGGTCAGCAAGAAAACCCTCGACTACCGCCAGAACCGGACCATTCCGCTGTTTCGCGAAGAAATCCCGGATCAGGGTTATGTCGAGGGCATCCGTGCGGTTTCGGCCGGCAGCCTTGATCTGCTCAAGATCACCCGCGAGAAGGGCGACCAGAGCCGGCCTTTGGCCATTCCCAAGGGTGTGGTGGCCGCCGACTCGGGCTTCAACCACCTGATTCAGGACAATCTGCCGAAACTTCTGGCGGGCGAGACGGTGCAATTCCATCTGGTGGTGGCGGGTAAGCTCGACGCCTACCACTTCCGCGCCAAGCGAGTCGGCGATGCCAGCTTCGAGGGCGCCCCGGCGGCCCTGCTGCGGGTCGAACCGGATTCGCTGTTGCGCCTCTTGGTCGATCCGCTCGATCTGGTCTACGACCCAGTCTCACGGCGCCTGCTTGAGTACCGGGGCGTATCGAACATTCTCGATCCCGCCACCAGCAAGGTCTACAAGCGGGTGCGGATCAGTTACTCCGCGAAGCCACCAGCGGAGGCGAAGGCCCCCGGCCTGTCCAGCGCGCCTTAGCCGCCGAAGAAGTCGCGCACTTTGTCCATCCACGACTCGGCACGCGGGTTGTGGCGGGCCGAATCGCCGGCGCTGATCGCCTCGAACTCGCGCAGCAGCTCTCTTTGACGATCAGTGAGCTTCACCGGCGTCTCGACCATCACGTGGCACAGTAGGTCGCCCGTGCTGTGACTGCGCACGCCCTTAATGCCCTTACCGCGCAGGCGGAATACCTGACCGCTTTGCGTCTCGGCCGGGATTTTGATGCGTGCCGAACCATCCAGCGTCGGGATCTCAATCTCGCCGCCGAGTGCGGCGGTGGCGAACGAGATCGGCATCTCGCAGTGCAAGTCATCGTTGTCGCGCTTGAACACCGCGTGGTCAGCGATGTGGATCACCACATACAGGTCGCCTGATGGGCCACCATTGACGCCGTGCTCGCCTTCGCCCGACAAGCGGATGCGATCGCCCTCGTCGACGCCAGCCGGGATCTTCACCGACAGCGTTTTGTGTGATTTGACGCGCCCACCGCCATTGCAGGTACGGCACGGGTCGCTGATCTCCTTGCCGGTGCCGTGGCACACCGGACAGGTCTGCTGGATGCTGAAGAAGCCCTGCTGCATCCGCACCTGACCATGGCCCTTGCAGGTGCGGCAGGTGATGGGGCTAGTGCCGGGTTTGGCGCCGGTGCCACCGCAGGTGCCGCATTCGTCCATGGTCGGCACGCGCAGTTGCGTTTCGGTGCCGCGCGCCGCTTGTTCCAGCGTGATCTCGAGGTTGTAGCGCAGATCCGCGCCGCGGTAGACGTTGCTACGCCCGCCGCGCGCTTGGCCGAAGATGTCGCCAAAAATGTCGCCGAACGCGTCCGAGAAATTGCCCGGACCACCGCGCGGCCCGGCGCCGCCCATATTCGGGTCGACGCCGGCATGGCCGAACTGATCGTAGGCGGCGCGCTTTTGGCCGTCGGAGAGCACCTCGTAGGCCTCCTTGGCCTCCTTGAAGCTCTCCTCGGCCTTGGGGTTGTCCGGATTGCGGTCCGGATGAAACTTCATGGCCAGCTTGCGATAGGCCTTCTTGATGTCGTCGTCCGATGCGTCGCGGTTGACCCCCAACACATCGTAAAAATCGCGCTTTGCCATGACTGGTGACGCCGTCCTTTACTTCTTTTCGTCCTTGACTTCGGTGTACTCGGCGTCGACCACGTCGCCGTCGTCCTTGCCGCCCGCTGCACCCGCAGCAGCGCCGGCAGCACCCTCAGTGCCGGCGTACATCTGCTCAGCGAGTGTATGCGAGGCTTCCATCAGCGCGGTGGTCTTGGCCTCGATAACGTCCTTGTCGGTGCCCTTGAGCGCCTCCTCAACGTCCTTGATCGCGGCTTCGATCTTGCTCTTGTCGCTGGCTGAGACCTTGTCGCCGGCTTCGGTCAGCGTCTTCTTCACCGAGTGCACCAGCGCGTCGGCGGCGTTGCGAGCTTGCGCCATCGCCAGCACCTTGGCGTCCTCGGCGGCGTTGGCCTCGGCGTCCTGCACCATGCGCTGGATCTCGTCTTCACTCAGGCCCGAGTTGGCCTTGATGGTGATCTTGTTCTCCTTGCCGGTCGCCTTGTCCTTAGCCGAGACATGCAGGATGCCGTTGGCGTCGATGTCGAAAGTGACCTCGATCTGCGGCATGCCGCGCGGCGCGGTCGGGATGCCCTCGAGGTTGAACTGGCCAAGGCTCTTGTTGCCGGCGGCCACATCACGTTCGCCTTGCAGCACGTGGATGGTCACTGCCGATTGGTTGTCATCGGCCGTAGAAAAGGTCTGGCTGGCTTTGGTCGGGATGGTGGTGTTCTTCTGGATCAGCTTGGTCATCACGCCGCCAAGGGTCTCAATGCCCAGCGACAGCGGCGTTACGTCCAGCAGCAGCACGTCCTTCACATCGCCCTTGAGCACGCCGCCCTGGATCGCTGCGCCCACCGCCACCGCCTCATCCGGGTTGACGTCGCGCCGCGGTTCCTTGCCAAAGAAGGCCTTGACTGCCTCCTGCACCTTGGGCATGCGGGTCTGGCCGCCGACCAGGATCACGTCCTCGATCTCGCCGACCTTGAGCCCGGCGTCCTTGATCGCGACCTTGCACGGCTCGATGGTGCGGGTGATGAGTTCTTCCACCAGCGCCTCGAATTTGGCCCGGGTGATCTTGACCACCAAGTGCTTAGGACCGGTCTGGTCCATGGCGATGTAAGGCTCGTTGACTTCCGTCTGCTGGCTCGACGACAGCTCGATCTTGGCGCGCTCGGCGGCGGCCTTGATGCGCTGCAGGGCGATGGCGTCGTTGCGCAGGTCGATGCCCGACTGGGTCTTGAACTCGTCGCAGAGGAAGTCGATCAGGCGCTGGTCGAAGTCCTCGCCGCCGAGGAAGGTATCCCCGTTGGTCGACAGCACCTCGAACTGGTGCTCGCCGTCGATTTCGCTGATCTCGATGATCGAGACGTCGAAGGTGCCGCCGCCGAGGTCATAGACGGCGATCTTGCGGTCGCCTTCCTGCTTGTCGAGGCCAAAGGCCAGCGCCGCAGCGGTCGGCTCGTTGATGATGCGTTTGACCTCCAGACCGGCGATGCGGCCGGCGTCCTTGGTGGCCTGACGTTGCGCGTCGTTGAAGTAGGCCGGCACCGTGATCACCGCCTCGGTGACTTCCTCGCCCAAGTAGTCTTCGGCGGTCTTTTTCATCTTGCGCAGCACCTGCGCGCTGATCTCCGGCGGGGCCATGCGCTTGCCGCGCACCTCGACCCAGGCGTCGCCGTTCTCGGCCTTGCTGATGCTGTAAGGCATCAGGTCGATGTCTTTTTGCACCTCTTTTCTCGGCGAATTTGCGGCCGATCAGGCGCTTCACCGCGAACAGGGTGTTCTTCGGGTTGGTCACGGCCTGACGTTTGGCCGGCGCGCCGACGAGAATTTCGCCGTCTTCTTGGTAGGCGATGATGGACGGGGTGGTGCGAGCGCCTTCGGCGTTCTCCAGAACCTTGGGCGAGCCGCCTTCCATGATGGCAACGCAGGAGTTGGTGGTACCGAGGTCGATGCCGATGATCTTGGCCATGAGGGTGTCCTTGTCAGTGGCTGCGCGGGTTCAGGCGCAGCGGAGTTGTCGATGGGAAGGAGTTGGGGACGCTTGCGTCAGCTTCAAGAGCCCTTGGCCACGCTGACCAGCGCCGGCCGTAGAACCCGTTCGTGCAGCGTGTAGCCCTTTAGCATCACGGCAACCACGGTGTTGGCCGGCTGCTCGGAGTCGACCATTGCCATCGCTTGGTGACGGTTGGGGTCGAACTTGTCGCCCAGCGGATCTTCGGGCTTGATGTGCGCGCCTTCAAAAGCAGCGTCCAGCTGGCGTAGGGTCAGCTCGACGCCCTCACGCAGTGCCGCGGCGTTGGCCGGGTCGCTGGCCAGCGCGGCCTCCAGGCTGTCCTTGACCGACAGCAGGTTGCCGGCGAACTTTTCGACGGCGAAGCGCGAGGCCTTCTGCACGTCTTCGGCGGCACGGCGACGGATGTTCTCGGTTTCGGCGCGGGCGTACAGCACGGCGGCGCGGGCCTCCTCGAGTTCGCGTCCGAGGCGCTCGAGGTCGGCGGCGCTGGTTTCGGGGGTGGGGGTGTCGGACGGTGCGGATTCGGCCGCGGTCGGAATGGTGTCCTGGGGATGATCGGGGGTCTCGTGCATGGTGGTCTCCGGTCGAACGTGAGCGGCACATGGGGCTGGCCCCGACGTTTTCAAGGGTGCCCCGGGCGTTTTCGCTGGCGGGCCGGTGGTCCCCGCTATACTCACGGCCTCATCAGAACCCGCAGGGCACGACATGGCAGGACACAGCAAATGGGCCAACATCCAGCACCGCAAAGGGCGTCAGGACGAAAAGCGCGGGCGGGTGTTCTCCAAGCTGGCCAAAGAGATCACGGTGGCCGCCAAGATGGGTGGCGGCGACATGAGCTTTAACCCGCGTTTGCGCTTGGCGGTCGACAAGGCCAAGGACGTCAATATGCCGGCCGACAACATCGACCGCGCCATCAAGAAGGGCACCGGCGAGCTCGAGGGTGTCGACTACGTCGAGATCCGCTACGAGGGCTACGGCATCGGCGGCGCCGCAGTGATGGTCGACTGCCTTACCGACAACCGCACCCGCACCGTGGCCGACGTGCGTCATGCCTTTGCCAAGCACGGTGGCAATATGGGGACGGACGGTTGCGTGGCGTTCCAGTTCAAGCACTGCGGGCAGATGCTGTTTGCACCCGGCGTCAGCGAAGACGCTCTGATGGAAGCCGCGCTCGAAGCCGGCGCCGAGGATGTCATTGCCAACGACGACGGCTCGTTCGAGGTGCTCACTGGCCCGGCCGAGCTGACCCAGGTTCGCGAGGCACTGGCTCAGGCCGGCTTCAAGCCGGAGTTCGCCGAGGTCACGCAGAAGTCGCTCAACGAGACCGAACTCGCCGGCGACGAGGCCGCCAAGATGCAGAAGCTGATCGACGCGCTGGAGAGCCTCGACGATGTACAGGACGTGTTCACCTCGGCGGTGTTCGACGAGGCATGAGCACGTTGCGCATCCTCGGCATCGACCCGGGCTTGCGCGTCACCGGTTTTGGCATTGTCGACATGGACGGCCAGCAGCTGCGCTATGTCGCCAGCGGCCGGGTGCGTGGCGGTGAGCGCCAGCCCTTGCCGGAGCGGCTAAAACTGCTGCTCGACGGCCTCGACGAGGTGATCCGCACCCACCAGCCGCAGGTGGCGTCGGTGGAGCAGGTGTTCGTCAACGTCAATCCGCAGTCCACCTTGTTGCTGGGGCAGGCCCGCGGTGCGGTGATTTGCGCGGCGGTGAGCGCCGGGCTGCCAGTGGCCGAATACACCGCGCTTCAGGTCAAGCAGGCGGTGGTCGGTGCCGGCAAAGCGGCCAAGAGTCAGGTTGCGCACATGGTCGGGCGCTTGCTGGCGCTGCCGGTGGCGCCTGAGGGCGATGCTGCCGACGCGCTTGCCTGCGCCATCTGCCATGCGCACACGGCGAACGGTTTTGGTGGGCGCACCACCGGCAAGCGCCGCGGCGGGCGCGTGGCGAGCCTCGAGGATTGGCTGCGATGAGGGTGCGATCGTGATCGGACGACTTCGCGGGACATTGGTGGCCAAGCAGCCGCCACAGGTGTTGGTGGAGGCGGGCGGCGTCGGCTACGAGCTCGACGTGCCGATGAGCACGCTCTATGCGCTACCCGCGCTCGGTGCCGAGGTGACGCTGCTGACGCATCTGGTGGTGCGCGAGGATGCGCAGCTGCTCTACGGGTTCGCTAGCGAGCGCGAGCGCGCGACCTTCCGCGAACTGCTGCGCATCTCGGGCGTCGGCCCGAAAGTGGCTCTGGCGGTGCTGTCCGGCTTGTCCACCGACGACCTCGCTCGCGCTGTGGCGATGCAGGACACTGCGCTGCTGACGCGCGTCCCCGGTATCGGCAAAAAGACCGCCGAACGCCTGCTGCTCGAACTCAAGGGCCGTCTGGCCGATGCGTTGCCTGGATCTGGCGGACCTGGCGCGGTGGCGTCAGGCGCGGCAGCGGATGTCTTGGCGGCTTTGGTGGCGCTCGGCTACAACGAGCGTGAGGCGATTGCGGCCGTTAAGACACTGGCGGACGGCGTCTCGGTGGAAGAGGGGATCCGCGCCGCGCTCAAGGCCCTGGCCCGATAGCACGTCCCCGCACAGCATCACGAGGTTAGCCGCTGGGCGGCGTTGTCAGGCGAGTGCGCGGTGCAGGTTGTAGACGCTGATGAAGGAGATGACCAGGCCGACAATCGTCATCAGCGTGCGGGCCGGGATGCGGCTGCACAGGACCGCTGCAAACGGCGCGGCGAACAGCCCGCCAAACACCAGACCGCCCACCGTGATCCACGGGCTGGCGCTAATCAGTGCCGAGAACGAGGCGGCTGTCGACAGCGTCAGGAAGAACTCGGCGAAGTTGACCGAACCGATGGTGGTGCGCGGGTCGTGACCTGAGCCGACCAGGCTGGTGGTCACCACCGGCCCCCAGCCACCGCCGCCAGCCGCATCGACGAAGCCGCCGAACAAGGCCAGTTTGGCGACATGGCGCGGTTTTTCGTGGTTGGGCTTGCGGCGATGGTAGGCGCGCCACAGGATGTAAATGCCCATCAGCAGCAGGTAGCCAGAGATGAACGGCTTCATGGCTTTGCCGTCGACCTGCGTCACCACCGCGACCCCCAGACAGGCGCCGACGATGCCCGGCACCAGCAGGCGCAAAAACAAGTCGCGGTTGACGTTGCCGAGTTTGACGTGGGAGATGCCTGACAGTCCGGTGGTGAACACCTCGGCGATGTGGACACTCGCACTCGCCACCGCCGGCGTCGCACCTGTGCTCAAGAGGAAGGTGGTGGCGGAGATGCCGTAGGCCATGCCGAGAGCGCCGTCGATCATCTGGGCGACAAAGCCGACGCCTGCGGCCGCCCAGAAGTCGTGATTGCTGAACACATCGGCCAGCACCGCGCCGGTGTTCACGCCATTGATGACGACGAATTCGCTGGTCAGGTAGACCACCAGTGCGACCAGGATGATGCCGGTCGCCCACGCGGCCCACACCAGCTGCGGGTGCCGCAGCTCTTCGGTAACCAAGGTCTCGACCGGCGGCAGCCCGGCGTCGAGGTGCTCCTGGTTGATGGCGTTGGCGGTGAGGTCGGGGTCGCGGATCTTCATCGTGGTCGCGAGTCTAGAGGAAATGAGCGGCCATGATGGCGATGCACGGCGCTGGCCATCGCTCGGCCGCTGCCATGGGGTAACCTTCGCCCCATGATCGAGAACGACCGACTGCTGGCGCCCGGCCGCACTTCGCCGCAGGACGATGCCCTGGAGCGTGCGCTGCGGCCGAAAGATCTGGCCGAGTACATCGGGCAAGAGAAGGCGCGCGGCCAGATTTCGCTGTTTGTCGAGGCCGCCCGCCAGCGCCGCGAGGCGCTCGACCACGTGTTGCTTTATGGTCCGCCGGGGCTGGGCAAGACGACGCTGGCGCACATCATCGCCCGCGAAATGGGCGTGAACCTGCGGCAGACCTCGGGTCCGGTGCTGGAACGCGCCGGCGACCTCGCCGCGCTTCTGACCAACCTCGAACCCAATGATGTGCTGTTCATCGACGAGATCCACCGCCTGAGTCCGGTGGTCGAGGAGATCCTCTACCCGGCGCTCGAGGACTACCAGATCGACATCATGATCGGCGACGGTCCGGCGGCGCGCTCGGTCAAGCTCGACTTGCCGCCGTTCACGCTGGTGGGCGCCACCACCCGGGCCGGCATGCTCACCAATCCTCTGCGCGACCGTTTCGGCATCGTCGCGCGGCTCGAGTTTTACTCGGCTGACGAGCTGGCGCGCATTGTGGTGCGTTCGGCCGGTCTGCTGGAGGCGCCGATCGACGCCGCGGGATCGCTCGAAGTCGCGCGTCGCTCACGCGGCACGCCGCGCATCGCCAACCGGCTGCTGCGCCGAGTGCGCGACTACGCCCAGGTGCGCGCTGCCGGACGCATCGACCGCGATACGGCCGACGCCGCTCTGCAGATGCTGGAGGTGGATTCGCTGGGCCTCGACACCCAGGATCACCGCTTGCTGCGGGCAGTGATCGAGCGCTTCGGCGGTGGCCCGGTGGGCGTCGAGAGCCTGGCTGCGGCGGTGGGCGAAGAGCGGGACACCCTCGAAGACGTGGTCGAGCCGTACCTGATCCAGCAGGGCTTTCTGCAGCGCACGCCGCGCGGCCGTATTGCCACGGCCATGGCCTGGCGTCACTTCGGTTTGGAGCCGCCGTCCAGCCTGGCGGTGCCGCAGCCAGGCTTGTTCTGAAGTAGACTTCGTCTTATGTCGCATCGCCATCCGATCATCGCGGTCACCGGTTCGTCCGGTGCAGGTACTACCACCGTCAAACTGGCCTTCGACCACATCTGTCGCCGCGAGTCGATCAACGCGATTCACATCGAGGGCGACAGCTTCCACCGCTTTGTGCGCGGGGACATGCAGCAGGCGATCGCCGAGCAACTCAGCCGCAACAAGCGCCCGATCAGCCATTTTGGTCCTGAGGGCAATCTGCTGGGCGAGCTCGAGCGTTGTTTCCGCAGCTACGCCGAGACCGGCGTCTGCCAGCGTCGGCACTACGTCCACAACGAAGACGAGGCCGAGCGTTTGGGTGTGCCGGTTGGGTCGTTCACCGACTGGTCGCAGATTCCGCCGGGCAGCGAGTTGTTGCTGTACGAGGGCCTGCACGGCGGCGTCATCGACGGCGGCATCGACGTTGCGCGCTGGGTTGACCTGCTGATTGGTGTGGTGCCGGTGGTCAACCTCGAGTGGATCCAGAAGATCCATCGCGACATGAAGGAGCGCGGCTACTCGATGGAGGCGGTCACCGACGCGATCCTCCGCCGCATGCACGACTATGTGCATTACATCTGCCCGCAGTTCTCGCGCACCCACATCAACTTCCAGCGAGTGCCGCTGGTCGATACCTCCAACCCCTTCTCGGCGCGCGACATTCCCACGCTCGACGAGAGTTTTGTGGTGATCCGCTTCCGCAACCCGAAGGGCATCAACTTCCCGTACCTGTTGAGCATGATCCCCAACTCGTTCATGACGCGGCCCAACTGCATCGTGGTGCCGGGCGGCAAGATGGGGATGGCGATGCAGCTGATCCTGACGCCGATGATTCTCGAGCTGATGGACCGCCGCCGGCGCAATCTGCCGGCTGACGCAAACGTTTAAACCGCGCCGCGGTCCCTCGCGCCGAATTGGCCGCTGGTGCGGCCGTCGGCACCGTAGGTGAGATCGGGATTCAGCAGGCGGCTCAGCAAGTCGATGGTCTGTTGGTTGTGGCGCGATAGGCCATCCAGCAGCACCTTATTGACCTCGAATGACTGCTTGACTTGAGCCGCGAGTGCCATCAGCTGCTGCCAATCCCGCAGTTGACTGGTGTCCGATTGGGCCTTGAGCCAAGCCTCGACGACCTGTCGGCCCCCATCGATGTTCAGCATCTGCAGACTTTGGCTGCGCTGCTGCGCGGCCTGTTGCAGCTCGTCGAGCACGGTGTTTTTGCGTGCGGTGAGCGTCTCGAGCGTGGCCACGTCGCCGCGGCCGAGGGCAGTGAATTCTTCAGCCAGAATGGCCGATAGGGCTTGAAATCCGGCCAGTTCGCGGCGAACGGCCGCACTCAGGGCAGCTGCGCTCAACGCTGGGTCAGGATCAGATCTTTGACGCTGTTCAAGAGGCGGTCGGCGATGACTTCGCTGTTGATGCTGAAGCGCCCTTGGGCGATCGCCTGCTTGACCGCTTCGACGCGTGCGGTGTCAACGGTCGGAACAGTGCCGAGTGAACTTTCGGCCGCTGCCAGAAGGCTGGCGCGCGGGTCGATCTGAACTGTGTCGGCATCACTATTGGCAGTACTGGCCGCGGGCGCACCACCGTTCGATGCGCGAGCAGTGCCTCGACTGACCGAGCCGGTGACGGCGGGGCCGCCGAGTCCGGGAATGTTGCTATTGATCTTCATGGTCTCCAACCCCCTTGGGCGGGGCGACAGGAATCTGACGCTATCGTACTGGTTAACGGCAGAATTCGCCGCGACTTTAGCGGTGTTGCTGTCACGAACCGGCAGGAGCCTGTAGATGGCTGCCGGGCGCGAGGGTGGCGAGGAGTTCGCGCGCGTGGGCGCGTGTCGTGTCGGTGATCTGCATCCCGCCGATCATCCGGGCCAACTCGTCGACCCGTTGATCAGCGCTCAGCGCCTCAACGTGGCTGGTCGTGACGCCCTCGCGAACCGCCTTGGCGACGCGGAATTGCTGGCGGGCGCACGCTGCCACCTGCGCCAGGTGGGTGACGCAGAGCACTTGGCGCTGGGTGCCGAGCTCCTGCAACAAGCGCCCGACCACCTCTGCCACACCGCCACCGATGCCCGCGTCGACCTCGTCGAACACCAGCGTGCCGGCAGCCAGTGCGGCGGCGCTAACGGTGCTAAGCGCGAGTCCGATGCGCGACAATTCGCCGCCCGAAGCCACCCGGGCGAGCGGCCCTGGGGGTAGGCCGGCGTTGGCGGCCACCAGAAAATCGACACGCTCGCTGCCATGTGCGGTCGGCTCGACCTCGTCGAGCAGCGCCACCACAAAGCGCCCACCCGCTAACGACAGTCGCTGCATGCAGGCCGTGACGCCGGTCTGCAAACGCTCGCCGGCC